>NZ_JBFEGN010000022.1:0-43375 GCF_047228825.1 Siminovitchia jepli | reverse complement strand
GGTAAATTTTTACATCTGTGGATAAGTGCATTTTCTGTTTTAAGGACTAAAAAACATAAATTTACTCCTCAAAGCTGTTGAAAGTTGGTTGAAATTGTCTTTCTTTGCTATCTTTCATATACAAAAATATGAATGTAAGTGTCCATATGAGGGAAACATATCGAATAAAAAATTCATAAAAACCCACGACAGAGAAAGCTCTGCGTGGGTTTTTACCAGTAAACCTGTTAATAGTATAATACATTCACCTTATTGCATTTGCTGCAAGTCTCATAATATTCATTGCCAATAAAATGGTGGTCGCATGATTGTTGAATTTCACTTATCTGTATCTGCAATACCTCTATTTGCCTTTCCAACTGCTTAATTTCCTCAATTATTTTTTGTACATTCATACGAAAACCCCCGGAGATAACTATTGGTATATGCTGCTTCCGGACTTTTGGAATTCAGCCGCTTTTTCCTGCATTCCTTTTTCAAATGCTTCCTGCGTGTTTAAGTTGTTTTTTTCCGCATATTTACGAATGTCATGAGAAATTCTCATGCTGCAAAATTTGGGTCCGCACATGGAGCAGAAATGCGCAGTTTTGGCCGCATCAGCCGGAAGAGTCTCGTCATGATATTCCATTGCCCGTTCAGGATCCAATGATAAGTTGAATTGGTCTTCCCAGCGAAATTCGAATCGGGCTTTGGAAAGTGCGTCATCTCTCATCTGCGCACCCGGATGGCCTTTCGCCAAATCTGCCGCATGTGCGGCGATTTTATAAGTGATGACCCCTTCCCGAACATCATCTTTATTCGGAAGTCCCAAATGTTCTTTTGGAGTGACATAGCAAAGCATGGAGGTGCCATACCAACCAATCATTGCAGCACCAATAGCAGAGGTAATGTGATCATACCCAGGAGCAATATCGGTTGTCAGTGGGCCTAACGTGTAAAAGGGAGCTTCTTGGCAGGCTTCCATTTGCCTGTCCATATTTTCCTTAATAAGATGCATCGGCACATGCCCCGGCCCTTCCACCATCACTTGGACATCATGCTTCCAGGCGATTTTCGTCAGTTCACCAAGCGTCTCCAACTCCGCAAACTGCGCTTGATCATTTGCATCCGCAATGGAACCCGGACGCAAGCCATCCCCTAACGAAAAGGCGATATCATAAGTCTTCATGATGTCACATATTTCTTCAAAATGAGTATAAAGAAAATTTTCTTTATGGTGATACAGACACCATTGAGCCATAATAGACCCGCCCCGGGAGACGATTCCTGTAACACGATTGGCTGTCAAAGGAACATATCGCAACAGAACGCCGGCATGAATGGTAAAATAATCGACCCCCTGCTCCGCCTGCTCCAGCAAAGTATCGCGATATACTTCCCATGTAAGATCCTCCGCAACTCCATTTACCTTTTCCAACGCCTGGTAAATGGGAACTGTCCCAATCGGAACCGGAGAGTTTCTAATAATCCATTCACGGGTTGTATGGATATTTTTCCCTGTTGATAGATCCATGATTGTATCAGCGCCCCAACGTGTTGCCCAAGTCATCTTCTCGACTTCTTCCTCGATGGAGGACGTTACCGCGGAATTCCCAATATTCGCATTGATTTTGACATGAAAATTTCTCCCAATAATCATAGGCTCAGCCTCTGGGTGATTAATGTTTGCAGGAATGATCGCTCTGCCGCTTGCCACTTCATCCCGGACAAATTCTGGTTTCATATTCTCACGAATTGCAATAAATTCCATTTCAGGTGTAACCATCCCTTTTTTGGCGTAATGGAGTTGGGTAACGTTTGTGCCTTTTTTGGCGCGGAGTGGTTTACACTTTAACCCGGGAAAAATATGACGATCGGCACGCGGATCATGATTGGATTTAAAGCCATTGTCTTCCGGTTTCATTTCCCGGCCTTCATATTCTTCTACATCTCCTCGTTCTTGAATCCACTTGCTTCTAAGCGGAGGCAATCCTTTGGCAATGTCTACGGTAACATCAGGATCCGTATATGGACCGCTTGTATCATATACTCGAACGGGAGAATTCGCTTCCACTTTGACCTCCGTCTTCGTCTCACTCAACATAATTTCCCGCATGGGAACCCTGATATCGGGCCTTGACCCCTCTACATACACTTTTTTGCTTCCAGGAAATTGAAACATGACTGCACCATTTTTTTCATTTGTGAATGACATGGACATAAAAAAATCTCTCCTCTACAAAATAATTGAAAGGACGAGATCTGAATACACAGCTTAGCGGCAGATACATCAAAAAGCCGGGTCCACAAAAAAAGACTGGACCCGGCTTGAATATATTGTATCACAAAACTACCGACTAACTTCCCTACGCTGGCATTAACCAGATCAGGTCCAAAGGGTCAAGAAACTTCATCGTGTTTCTTCTCTCAGCCCAACTCATTGGGCACCCCTAGTTATTACTATTAGATTTGCTTAAAAGTATACAAATCTGGAATAAAAAAAGCAAGAGCTATGGAAAAAATGAACCTTTTGTCATGATAAGTACTCAATCTATCTGTCATTATGAGTTTCTTTCCTTCAGGTAATATTTAAAATAAGATTTCAAGAATTACCCGTTTAAAAATGGTTATCTAAATATTCGGAAAACACTGCCGGAAAAATGGTTCTGAATTTTGGCCATATGATTCCGATCCTGCATCCCGATATAGTCCTTGATGGCATAAAAAAGGCGGTCAAGGGATAGAGGCTCTATCCCTGTTCCCCAATTTTTGTTGGCGGAGCGTAAATACCCCGTTTTGGATCATAAATCTTCCTTATCGAACAGTAAAACCAGTTCTTGGACAGTATTTGTTACTTGGTATTAACATAATCTGGAAAATAGAATGCATGGCTATAGCATATATTCCATCAAAAAAGAGCCTGTCCCCCAGGGACAAACTCATTTCATAAACAATCTCGGCAGCAATTCTTTCGGCACGGCAACTCTCACCGTCACAAGCGGGTTGACGATCTGGCTGATCCGCACATCACAAAGCATGCTCAGAAGCCTGTAAGCTTCCTGGAATTCGAGCGACAGTTCCTGTTCCAAGTGCCCGACAACGCGTTCCGATCCCTTTCGAATCGCCTCGTCCAAAGTCTTTGCCGAAGCCAAGAACAGAAAAGAATCCGCGGTTTCAACGACAGGCGCTTCAAGTGTTCTGCCTTTTACGGTTCTTACCGTTAATGTTGTCCTGCCGCCAATTTCAACACCGGTTCCATCCAATTCACCGTCTCCCATGGATGCGTGAAGATCGCCCAGGGCAATTAAGCCGCCGTCTTGAAAAACCGGAAAATAAACTTTACGCCCAATTGTTATGTCCTTCGTGTCCAAATTGCCGCCATGCTCTCCGGGTACGGCGCAATGAATACGGCCGGAGGCCGGAGCCACTCCGATGACCCCGATCATGGGCCGCACAGGAAAAACAAAACCTTCCTTAAACCAGACCTGTCCCTCGTTTACCGGCAATATCCGGGTCGTCGGCTCCTTGATTTGTTCACCCAAAACACCCAAACCTTTGGATGTGACCATTACTCCGTAAGGATCAAGCTCGATGTCCTTGATTTCAATTTGAAGAACATCACCCTTTCCCAAGCCCTTTACGAAAATCGGGCCGGTTGCCTGGTTCATCGTGTCCAAATTGATGTCGGGGCGCAGTATACTCTCATTGTCGATTTGTCCTCCATAGCAATCGTGAGTTTCCACGGTGATCGTCGCTCCGGATTCAACATGCACAATTGGCTCCATGTCTGCAGCGAAATGAGTGATTGTTCTATTTTTACCTATAAACCTCATCCCAATCCTACCAGCCTTTCGGAAGGACGTTAAAGATCCCCAAAAGCGTGTAAACACCGGCACCGGTGTATAAAACGATAATCAGCGTTTGAATAAGAGGGTGGGCAAGCTTGCCACATGTCCACTCTGGTTCCTTATCGCCCACTTTTCTCGCCTTGTTAATCATCATAACCGGTACAATCGCCATCATGATTCCGGCAAAGGCACCTGCGATCGATAAAGCATCAACAAAACCGACAAAACCGCTGTACGCCAGGATAAACGGCGGAATGGCAACGATCGACAAAACAATGGCGCGATATTTTTTATTCGTTTCGGAAGGCACTTTGAAGCGGTCAATAATGTTCGTAAAATAACTTTGTCCCAACGCCCAGTATGATGTCAACATCGCGAGCAGCGCAAACCCGTTCGCTGTAAAGAATGCCCAACTTCCCAAAGCTTCTGCCCAGGCAATCGTAACCACTTCGGTCACTTTTTCCGGACCAGTCAAACCAAGTGCTGCCATCGGAACGAGCGCCAATAAGATTCCGGTAATCGCCATGCCAATGACGATGGCACGAGGCAAACTTTTAATGGTCTCTTTCGAGTAACCGCGGGACAATTCCGGAACGATGTATTGAGCCAAGAAGGAAAAGACCGTCAAGCTAAACACCGGGATGGCAAACTTCGGATTCGTATAAGTCAAATACTCGGCTTTTAAACCTGGACCGATAATCGATGCCAAAATTAAAAGAATAACCAAAAAGAGCATACCAAACGTAATAAACTTCTCTGCCACCCCAGCTGCTTTTAGTCCAAGCCAAATAACCGCTACAGCAGGAATAAAAAACAAAAAGCTTCCTAATATAGGAGGCATCCCAAATAATTCAGCCAATATTTGCCCGCTTCCGGACATATAGGCAATTAACGCACCCAATGCATTTACGGCAACCGATAAAAAGATGAGCCATGATCCCAAATTCCCGACATACTTTTCCGCCAAACCGCTCAGCTGCAAATTCTGCTTCGTGCGAAGCGTCGTTTCCGCAACATAAAGCATCGATATGGTTGTAAGAACGCCTGCAACGATCACCCAAAACAATAGAACAGGCCAACCTGCATGCCGGGTTCCGTATGCCAAACTCAAAATACCTGCTCCGATATTAGCACCTACAATTAAAGAAACTCCTTCTGTTAGAGTTAACTGTGTCCGGACGAGTGCGGACTTTCCATTAGAACTAGAATCAGACAAAAAAACCTCTCCTTTGTTGTAAAAAATTCTATGTTGTCAATCAAAAATCATTATATCAAACTAAAAAGTATGAGACCGATTACATCGAATGATATTTTTTTTAGAGGCTTTTACAATACCGTTATCTTTCCCAACCCTTTCAAAAAAATAAACATCACATTAGCCGGGAATAAAAAAAGAAATTCATTTAACAATAAATACATGGAGGTGGCACCATGGACCGAAGAGATCCGATCAAAAATGAAAGAAGAGCCATAACGAGCGTAAACCCGCAAGGTTATTCGGAGGACAAAGCAAATCAGGCACCAAAAACCCAGTTGGAAGAACGGAGCAAAAAAAGCAACACAAAGATTTAATGAAGAAGGTGAATCTCATCGATCACACATTAGGCTACTTGCGTGAAACAATGTCCAACTATGCCGACGAGGAATTCGGCCGGCAAATATACAAAAAACTTTCAAATCACCATTACAAAAATGAAAAAGAATTTGTGGATGAATTGGGAGAAGAAGAGACGGACTATTTGGATTCCGTCCTAGAAGAAGAATTGAAATACGCCAGACAGGCGCAGGATGAAAAACGTGTAAAGGAACTGAATGAAGTGTATGAGCGGCTGCCGCTCTGATGCCCGGCGTAGGGAGCAAGTCCGAAGGGGCTTGCTCTTTTCCGTCTTGAATAGAATTTAATCATATTCTATGGTTCCACGATTGTAGTGCACAAAACTCGATCGGTTTTTGAGGCTTTCGTATTTGTACAAAACTCGATCGGTTTTCGTGGTCTCCGGATTGTATTTGTGCAAAACTGGATCATATTTCCAGGTTCCCGAATCGTATTTGCGCAATATTCGATCGTTTTCACGGTTCGGCCTCCCGGATCACATTCATTGTTTTCTCTTTTCATTTGGCTTCGTTTTATGCGCACTTTCATCAAATCGTTTCATACCAGGATTCTCTAAATACCCGGACAAGTTTTCTGTCATATCGGGATATGGTCTTATCTCTTCGAGCTGTTTTCCTTCTGGTACTGAATGATTTTGCGGTTCACCAGCCGCAGTCGGCTTGGCACGCAAGACATAAGAGCCTCCGTTTTTTCCACTTGATTCCTGTCCGGTATGCTTACTATTAGAACGCATGTGACTTCACCCCATTTTTAGATCATTGCTAAGATATGTAAAGTGTTATCTTTATAAAAAGAAGTTATTCAAAAGTTGATCATTGTCCAAAGAAATGGGCAAGGCCGGACATTCTGAAAAAACGGAAAAATGAACGTCCTGCCTGAATTTTTATGAAAAGGGGCTGTCCGATAAGTCGATTTTTCTACTTTTGGACACCCCTTTCTCTGTTCAAAAATGTTGATATAACAGCATTTTTGATTTTTTAATTTTAAAGGATTTGCCCTTTTTGGACAGCCCCTTTAAACAGTTGATTACCTCAATATACGAATCAATATCTACATATTGACTTTTTAGGGCAAAAACCCTCTGATGATCCATCCGGGCTTTCAAAAGTGGAATCACATTCTATTAATTTATTTCACACCAATCCACAATTGTGGCCGCTATAATTTTAGCCGCATCAAAGATTTTTTCGATTTCAATCGCTTCGTTTGGAAAATGGGCAAGGCCGGTGATGCCGGGTCCAAATACAACGCTTGGCGTATTGCCAACCTGCGATAGCAGTCCGCCATCCGTTCCCCAGGGCGCCGCTTCGATGACCGGTTCTTCGTTCGTTACTTCTTTGAAATTGCTGATCAATAAATTCATGAGCGGGTGGTCGGTTGCAATTTCCCCGGGGACCCATCTTGCGCCAAACCATTCGACTTCAACGGGATGTTGTTTAAACCACTCATCCTTCTCCGCCAGCTTTCTCATCCATTCCTCCATTTCCGCCTGAACTTGTTCCATCGTTTCGTTGGGCGCGATTCCGATTCTCCCCTCCATTTGAACAATGTCCGGAACGGAAGAAGGCCAATCGCCGCCTTTAATGGCGCCGATGTTGATGGGAACAGGGATGGGAATGTTATCATATAAGGGATCTGTAATCCGGTCGTTTCGGATCTTTTCCAATTCCTTTACATGTTCAGTCACGACGAACGTTTTATCAATTGCACTGACGCCATGATACCTTGTGCCGCCGTGTGCTGTTCTGCCTGTCACGATAAGGCGGAACCATTTGGAGCCTTGCTGTTTCGGAAAAATTTTCATGTTGGTAGGCTCCGGAATGATCGCAGCATCCGCTTTGTATCCTTTTAAAACCGCATCCAACGTTCCTGCGCCGCCGCTTTCTTCTTCCACAACACTCTGAAAAATCACGTCGCCTTTCAAACGGATACCCAATGATTTGATGGCATCAAGGGCAATCATTAATGATGCGTTGCCGCCCTTCATATCCGTGGCACCGCGCCCGTACATTTTTCCGTCGACAATTTTTCCGCTGTACGGATCGTGATCCCATTGTTCATGGTCTCCTTCAGGGACAACATCTACATGGCCATTTAAAATGATCGATTTTCCCCCGCCTGTTCCTTTTAAAACACCCACCACATTGGGGCTGTTTTCAAATGTTTCCCGATTTGAATAAAAATATGGATGTTTTTTTAATCTCTCACCATCCAAAGCCCAAACATCGACCTCCAAATCAAGATCTTTTAAAAAACGGGCCACATTTTCCTGGACTTCTTTTTCATTTCCTTGCGTGCTCGCCAATTGAACCAGTTTTTGCAAAAACTCAATATGGGCCTCCCTGTTTTCATCGATCCATTGATTGATATGCTGTTTGATCGTCACGCCTTTCCCTCCTTTAAAAATTTCCTTAATGGTAGTCTATATTGTCATATTTTCGTAAATAACCGTAATGCCCATACCTCCGGCCATACACATGGTGACCATGCCGTACTTCGTTTTTGAGCGGATCATTTCATGGATAAGCGTAACGCTTAATTTGGCGCCGGTCGCACCTACCGGATGCCCAAGGGCAATCGCACCGCCATTGACATTTACACGGCTTTCATCCAGGCCCAATTCTTTGATGACGGCGAGCGCCTGGGCGGCAAAAGCTTCATTCAACTCGATTAAGCCAATATCATCAAGTGTCAATCCCGCTTTTTCCAACGCTTTTTTCGTCGCCGGAACAGGGCCGATTCCCATCACAGAATGGTTCACACCGGCACTGGCATAAGCTTTTACTTTTACAAGCGGCTGCAGTTTTTCCTGCTCCGCACGTTTACGGGACATCATCAAGAGTGCTGCAGCCCCGTCATTCATGGGGCAGGCATTTCCAGCTGTAACGAAACCGTCCTTTTTAAAGACTGGCTTTAATGAAGCCAGTTTTTCCATCTCAATGGATTCTCTTACACTTTCATCTATGGAAAAATAGTCAATGCCTTTTTTTGTGTGGATTTCAACGGGAACGATTTCATCGGAAAATGTATTTTCACGAATCGCTTTGGCAGCCTTTGCATGGCTGTTATAGGCAAATTCATCCTGTTCCTCACGGGAGATTTGATATTGGTCTGCCAGCCGTTCGGCTGTGACCCCCATATGTTCATGTCCCAATGAGCAAACAAGCCCGTCTGCCATCAGCGCATCTTCCATGAGGATGTTGCCAAACTTGGAGCCCCAGCGGTTTTTTACAATATAAGGAACGTTGCTCATACTTTCCGTTCCCCCGGCCACGATCACTTCGTTTTGTTCCGTCTGAATGGAAGCCGTTGCATTTGTAATGGCCTTTAAGCTTGAGCCGCATGCTTTGATGACGATATATGCCGGCGTTTCTTCAGGAAAGCCTGCTTTTTGGGACGCGATCCGCGCGGAATTCAACCCGCCGCCGTGTACATACCCGTGGCCAAAGATCACTTCTTCAACACCGCTTTTGGGGAAATTCGTTTTCTCCATTAATTTTTCTAAAACTTGCCTGCCGAGCTCAACGGCCTCCACATTTTTTAGCGACTTGCCAAAAGCACCAACTGCTGTTCTGACACCTGCTACGATCACTGCATCCTGCATGGTGTGACATCCCTCCATTATTCCGCTATTTTACAAAATCTGCAACCTGAAGCGCCGCCCCTGTAGCATTCATCACATCTTCCACTGTATATGGATCCTTCACTTCTATTAACTGCAATCCTTGTTTCGTCACCTCGATAACGGCCATGTCTGTAATAATCAGATCGACACATTTTTCGGCAGTAAGCGGCAGCGTACATTTGGGGACAATTTTCGGATTGCCATGTTTATCCGTATGGTTCATTAACACAATCACTTTTTTGGCCTTTTGTGCCAAATCGACTGCGCCGCCCATGCCGGACACAATTTTTCCAGGAACGATCCAATTCGCCAAATCGCCGTTTTCACTTACTTCAAACGCCCCTAAAATCGTAATATCCAACAACCCGCGGCGGATAATGCCAAATGCTATTGTACTATCGAAATAAGATGCGCCCGGTACGATGGTCATTGGAATCCCGCCGGCATTGCATAAGTTGGGATCTTCCTCCCCTTTTAACGGAGCCGGCCCCGTACCCAAAACGCCGTTTTCCGCATGAAACATAACGTTTATATTGGAAGGAATATAGTTGGCAACCAAGGTAGGGATGCCGATGCCGAGATTCACAACCATCCCGTCTTTGATTTCTTCCGCAGCCCGCTTTGCAATCGCTTCGCGCACGCTTATTCCCATGCCCATGTCCAATTCACCCCTTCACTTTTTACCACGATATCAACAAACGCCCCAGGTGTAACGATTTCCTCCGGATCCAGCTCGCCGGCAGGAACAATTTCATCCGCTTCCGCAATCGTAATCGTTCCGGCCATCGCTACCAACGGGTTTGTATTTCTCGCACTTTTATCAAAAATCAAATTGCCAAATGTGTCCGCTTTTCTTGCATAGACAATCGCTACATCCGCGGTTAACGGTGTTTCAAGCAAAAATGTCTGTCCGTTCACCTCCACTTTTTCTTTCCCTTCCGCGACAAGTCCATCTATACCGATATCGGTTAAAATGCCCCCCAAACCGACGCCCCCGGCACGGATCCGTTCAACCAGCGTCCCTTGGGGAGAAAACTCAATCTCCAATTTATTCTCATGCATCAATTTTCCGGCATTCGGATTAGAGCCAATATGTGATGCAACCAGCTGCTTCGCTCTTCCTTCCGTAATCAGCTGTCCGATCCCTACATGCGGAAACCCTGCATCATTGCAGATTAAAGCCAGCCCATCAATACCGCTTTCCAAAATAGCTTTGATTAAAGTCGGCGGATTGCCGATTCCTCCAAAGCCTCCGACCATCAGAGAGGAACCGCTTTTTATATGTTTCACCGCATCTTGTACGGATTGTACCTTTGTCATCATCAACGCTCCTCGTATTTATTTTCTAAAAAATATATTGATAAATCTTGTTCCGATCATATTTGGCTTAAAGGATCACTTTACGGGCCCGGACTTTGTATTGCCTTCCGGATGGAGTCCGTGTGAATCCTGCTTAGTCGGGAATACTACATGCTTTTCGGAAATACTCACGACTTTTCGGGAATAGTATCGACTTTTTTAAGTTACTCGCGATTTTTTCGAATTACTCTCGACTTTACGGACTTACTCGCGACTTTGACGAGTTACTCACGACTATGGCAGAGTTACTCGCGACTTTCCGACTTACTCTCGACTTTACGGACTTATTCACGACTTTGACGGAGTTACTCTCGACCTTTCCGATTTACTCACAACTTTGGCGGAGTTACTCACGACTTTACGGACTTATTCACGACTTTGACGGAATTACTCTCGACTTTCCGACTTACTCTCAACTTTGACGGAATTACTCGCGACTTTGGCGGACTTATTCACGACTTTGACGGAATTACTCTCGACCTTCCGACTTACTCACAACTTTGACGGAGTTACTCACGACTTTACGGACTTATTCACGACTTTGACGGAATTACTCTCGACCTTCCGACTTACTCACGACTTTCCGACTTACTCGCGAATTTGACGGAATTACTCTCAACTTTGACAGACTTACTCGCGAATTTCCGAATTACTCTCAACTTTTTCGGAATTACTCCCGACTTTGACGAGTTACTCACGACTTTGACGGAATTACTCTCAACTTTTTCGGAATTACTCCCGACTTTCCGAATTACTCTCAACTTTTTCGGAATTACTCTCGACTTTCCGAATTACTCTCAACTTTGACGGGCTTACTCACGAATTTGACGGACTTACTCACGACTTTCCGGAGTTACTTACCATGCAGGTCCCTTTCCACCTTCCCGAGGGCGGCTGCAAATCGCCTGACGAGTTCATCCACTTCTTCTTTCGTAATCGTAAGAGGGGGTGACAAGATGATCGCATCGCCGGTCAGCCCGTCTACACCGGCGTTGGCAGGATAGACGAGGAGGCCCTCTTCAAAATTGGCCTGTACAATGCGATTGACAAGATCGGATTCTCGGGCAAAAGATGTTTTCGTTTCCTTGTCTTGCACAAACTCGATACCGATAAATAAACCTTTTCCGCGGACATCGCCGATGATTTCACTTGTTTGCGCCAATTCTTTCATTCGCTCTTTTAAGTAGGCACCCATACGCGCAGAATTTTGCACCACATTGTGCTTTTCGATATATTGCAAGACTGCCAACGCGGTTGCTGCAGATTGCGGGTTGGCACTAAATGTATGTCCGCTCATGATGCTTTTTGAACCGTTTGAAATCGGCTCCATTACTTTTTCACTCACAACCGCGGCAGCGATCGGCGTATAGCCCGCACCCATCCCTTTGCCGGTCGCCATAATATCGGCCGTGACACCAAAATGCTCCATGCCGAACATTTTTCCGGTTCTGCCCACCCCCGTCATGACTTCATCCGCAATCAATAAAATGTCATACTCATCACAAACAGCCTTGATTTTCCGGAAATATTGATCAGAAGGTGTCAAAGCACCGCCTGCAGCGCCGATCATCGGCTCGGCGATAAATGCAGCGACATGCTCTTTACCGACCCGCAATATTGCTTTTTCCAGTTCTTCCGCATAAGCATCATCACATTCCTCTACCGTTCGGCCATTGGCATCCCGGTAATAGTAAGGGGGTGAAACAGATGGATAGTTTTCCAGCATTGGTTCAAAACGTTCCCGCCGCTGAATATGGCCGGACATGGAAAGGGCCCCCATCGTAATGCCGTGATAGCTCATCCACCTCGAGATAATTTTATTTTTTGTTTTGATTCCTTGCTCCTGCCAATATTGAATGGCGATTTTCATCGCCGTTTCAGTCGCTTCAGAACCGCTGTTGACAAAAAAAGACCAATTTAGATCCCCTGGTGATATCTCACTCATTTTTTTTGCCAACTGTTCCGCCGCTTCTGTAGAAAATTGTGAACGGTAAACAAATGATACTTTTTTCGATTGTTCCGCCATGGCGTCAATAATTTCTTGTACACCGTGTCCAATACTGGCTGTAACAGCTCCCGAAGAACCATCCAAATATTGCTTTCCTCGGTCATCATATAAATAAATCCCTTTACCATGCGTAATGATAGGGTATTCGCGATCTAAAACCGGCTTTATTAAATAGGTTCTTTCCATATGATTTCCACCTCAATCATCAGCTCAAATTCACATATATGCATCATAGAAAACGTTTCCTTCGCAAAAATGATAATATATGTATAATAAAATTATAGCTAACGCCATATGGACTATCTATTCGACCAAAATGTAAAAAACACCGCACTTCATTGTACTTTGTGTATAAAACTAATAGTAGGGGTTGTCTAAAATAGCGATCAGCATTCATAAAGCACTGCAGCTGCCCATCATGAAAAAGACAAGATTAGTAGCAGGGCATAAAGGGATTGAAAACAACATTAAATGGGTCACCATCGTTGAAGTATTGGAGGATATCGGCAGGCTCCAGCACGGGGAATTTTTAATTACGACGGGCTTCGGATTAGCAGAAAACGAGGAGCGCATGGAGGCATTCCACAGGCTGTTCAAATCAAAATTACTGTCGGGAATCGCCATCTATACAAGCTTTTACATGAAGGAAATACCAGCCAGTTTTATTGAGCTGGCCAACAAAAATGATTTGCCGCTGATTGAAATTCCGACGGATATCAACTTCTCGGAAATCACAAAAGCCATTTTGGAACAGATCGTCAACAACCAAATGTACCTGCTCGAGCAATCGGAAAATATTCACCGGGAATTAACGAATTTGATCTTAAATGATCGAAGTTTAACCGATGTCACACAGCGGCTGGCCCAATTAACAGCGGCCAACCTTGTCATATACAATGAGTTTTACGACGTAATTTACGCAAATAAAACGGGGAATTTCACAACCGGCAAAACGACTTGTTCCGTGAATGGCCGACAGATTGATATTTCGAAACATTTATTGGCCAGTTTGGAAAAAGAAGCAACCGTAAACGTGACGTTTGAAAACCATATTTTCACAATTTACCCAATTATCGCCAAACAATCGTGCTACGGCTGGATCGTCATGATGAAACCGGAAGATCACTGGCAGGAGCTTGATGATATAGCGATTGAGCAAGCCGCACCGATCTATGCAATGGAATTTTTGAAAAAGCAAGCGATCGAAGAAACACAATTGCGCATTCAAAGCAATTTTTTGGATGACATTTTCAGCCAAAATTATATCAATGAAAGAGACATGATTGACCATGGATTAAAGCTGAATTATGATCTTTCGTTGCAGCAGTCCGTTTTTCACCTGGCATTCAAGCATCCGGAAAACATTGATGACAACATAACGGACAGGCTTTACCATTTAACTGAACAAATCCTTATTCAGAAAAAGAAGCAATACATGATCCAGACAAAATTACATTCGATCATCTTTTTAACGAATGTAACGGGTGAAACGAAAGAAAATAAATATAAACATTGTGTTTCCCTGGCCAACGACTTAATAAAAAATTGGACTTACTATTTTCCAAACATTGAATTGGTCATCGGGATTGGCAAGGACTACAATCGCGTGGATGATTTGGGAAAAAGCGCACGGGAAGCACAATATGCCGTAAAATTAAGTGACTTAATCAGTACGGAAGCCCATATTGTTCATTATAACGATTTGGGAATGTATGATTTGCTTTTGGAAATGAGGAGAAACGGGATCAATTTAACGTCCATTTATGAAGATCATATCAGCGGATTACTCAGTGAAAAAGACAAAGAAATCGATTTAATCGGGACACTGGACAGTTATTTTAAAAATAACCAAAGCATCCAAAAAGCGGCAGAAGAACTGTATATTCACCGCCATACGTTAAGATACAGGCTGAATCAAATTGAAATCAGAACAGGGCTTGATATCAAATCGACGGAGGATCTGATGAAATTGCAGCTCGGTGTCATGGCATATAAACTGGTGAACATATTGGATAAGGACAAACAATAATGGAAATTTAAGGAACGCATGTTATTTTTAAAAACACTATGTCATTTCAGACATTTCAAAATATTTATAAGACATTAAAAAGAAAAGGACAATACATACCGTCATGACAGGTACGTATTGTCCTTTTTGCTATTCCTTGGAAATATCTTCACCGAAGTATTTTTCACTAATTTTGCCGTATGTTCCATTTTCCTTAATCGTTTTTAACGCTTCATTTACTTTTTTCAATAATCCTTCATCATCTTTTTTAATGGCAATTCCCATTTGATCCAAATAAATCGGTTCGCCCACTTGTTTGATTTTCAAGTTGTTTTGATTGACGGCGTACATTCCAACAAGTTGATCCGTGATAACAGCATCGAGACGCCCCTTTACCAGCAAATCTTGCAGCGCGGTAACGTCACTGTCGTACGTTTTTACATCGTCTGTATATTCTTTTGCATTTTCTTCAAAAGTACTGGAAACGACCACGCCAATCGTTTTATCTTTTAAATCGTCCGCACTTTTAATGGAATCATTGTCTTCACTGACAAAAATTTGGGCACCTGACTCATAGTAAGGGTCTGTAAAATGAACTTCTTTTAATCTTTCATCTGTAATCGCCATGCTTCCGATAATCGCGTCAAATTTGTCTGCCTGCAATGCGGCGATGATGGTTTGCCAAGGATTGGTTACAGGCTTGGGATTCATGCCCATTTCTTCGGCAATCGCTGTACCAATTTCAACGTCAAAACCTACCAACTTATTATTGTCCGTGTAGTTAAAAGGCGGATAAAGTCCGCTTGATGCAAAAACAAAATCCTCTTTTTTCCCATTTTCGGCGCCGCTAGCTGCTTTTTCGCCGCTTTCCTTTGAACCGCAGGCAGCTAATCCTGCCAAAAGAATCCCCATCATCATTATTAAAATTGACTTTTTCACATCTGTTACCCCCTAAAATGTATGTTATAAAACTTTTCCTAAAAACTGCCTGGCTTTCTCGCTTTTTGGATTTGTAAAAAATTCTTCGGGAGTGCTTTCCTCTGCGATCACTCCCTGATCCAAAAACACGATTCGATCTGCAACTTCACGCGCAAAGCCCATTTCATGCGTGACAACGACCATCGTCATCCCCTCTTGCGCCAATTCTTTCATGACGTTTAATACTTCTCCAACCAATTCGGGATCGAGTGCCGACGTTGGTTCGTCAAAAAGCAGCACCCGGGGATTCATGGCCAGTGACCGCGCAATCGCCACCCTTTGTTTCTGTCCCCCGGACAGCTTCTCGGGATACACATGAGCCTTGTCCTCCAAACCGACTTTTTTCAACAGCGCCATCCCCTGCTCAGCAGCTTTTTCCTTGTCCATTTTACGGACAACGACCGGTGCTTCAATGATGTTTTCAATCACCGTTTTATGGGGAAAGAGATTAAAATGTTGAAAAACCATCCCGATGTCTTCCCTTATTTTATTTAACTTGATATTGGCAGGGTCGACTTTGATGTCCTCAAACCAAATTTCACCCTCGTCTTTGACTTCCAGATAATTCAAGCACCGCAGGAGCGTACTTTTTCCCGATCCGCTTGCCCCGAGAATCACAACGACTTCCTTGTTATTAATTTCAAGATCGATCCCTTTGAGGACGTGTAAATCCTTGAAGTACTTATGCAAATTTTTCACTTTAATCATCTTATACTCTCCCCGTGTCCAGGTGTTTTTCAATTTTGTTGGTAATCAGTGTAAAAATAACGATTAAAATTAAATAATAAATTCCTGCAATGGTATAAAATTCCAATTGTCTGAAAGTGGTGGCGGCCTGGCTCATAGAAAGGTTGAAGATCTCTGTAATCCCGATGAAAGCGACAAGCGAAGAGTCTTTTAAACCGATAATAAATTGGTTCCCCAACGAAGGAATGGATCGTTTGAACGCTTGAGGAAAAATAATTCTTCTCATTGCTTGCTTTTTCGTCATGCCAAGCGATTCCGCTGCTTCCATTTGTCCCTTGTCAATAGACTGGATGGCCCCTCTGAAGATCTCGGCAATGTATGCCCCGCTGTGAATCGCCAGTGCAATGGCTCCTGCCCAAAACGCTGATAAAACCACAATTTGCGTAATCCCGAAATATAGCCACATGATTTGAACGATCAGCGGTGTTCCACGAATAATACCGATGTAAATATTGGCAAGCCACGCCAAAAACTTCTTATTCGATATTTTCATAAGCGCTACAAATAATCCAATCACGCTCGCCAGTAGTAATGAAACGACAGTGATTTGCAGAGTAACAAAAGCAGCCTGCATAAAGCCGCTAAATGTCGATGTGAAACTATCCATAAATTGACCCATTCGTACATACATCCTTTTTTCAGTTTCTTTGTCCTTTGTCATCCAACGACAGCGCATTGATAAATGATTGGGATCAAGCACCCTTTAGACATAGTTATATATTAACAATAAGATGTTAGCGATTTCATTATCCAATTCATCATAATGTACGAAATCTTTTTATACTTGCTGTATAAAAAGCAGATAAGAATTTGTCTTATTCTCTAGAGTAAAAGTATTTTTATTTTTTGAGAGTATTTCATTAAAAGTCGGGAGTGTTTTTATTTTTTCGTAAGTATTTCGTCAAAAGTCGGGAGTATCTTTTGAAAGTAGAGAGTATTCCTCCCATAGTCGAGAGTAATTTTTAAATTTAGAGAGTATTCCTCCCAAAGGTGGGAGTATTTTTTTTAAGTCGGGAGTATTCCTCCAAAGATGGGAGTATTTTTATAATGAAGAGAGTATTCCTTCTAAAGGCGGGAGTATTTCCTCCAAAGTGGATAGTATTTTTATCAGCAGATGAAGGAATTTAAGAAATATTGTCGAATTAAACGTTATATCAATCGAAATGAGGTGGATTTATGATCAAAAAATGTAGAACGATTCCTTTGAAAATCCTTATATTGGCGGCACTTTTAAGGAGGCTCCACCCGAATCATCCCGGCAGAAGCAAGATTGGGGAAGAGCTAAGATTTAGGAGGGCAGGTTACTACGGGGAATTGTCGCTGGACTATTATATAGCGCAGTTACCGCAGAAAGGACACTATATTTTCCATGACCTTCGGCTTCCCCTTTCTAATAACGCTTTTTTCCAGATCGATTTGCTCTTGTTATCGAACCGTTATTTCATCATTTATGAGGCAAAGAATCACTCCGGCACCTTAATTTTCGAAGAGCAGCAGATGCTACAGACATATGAGGGACGGACCGAATCCTACCCCAATCCCGTCGTGCAAGTGGAAAACCAGCAATATCATTTGACTAATTTCATTCAAAATCACATCCGCATCCCCCTTCCGAGCTCCTCATTTGTAGTCGTAACGAACCCTTCATCCATCATTAAATTTGATTCCAGATATGAACACATTGCGGGCCAAAAAATCATTCGCCCCTCGGCCATTCGTCAAAAGTCTGAATTGTTTTGGAAAAATAATCAAAAACCTCTCATATCGAATGCCGACCTTCAAAACATTACCCGCCTCCTCCTTAAGCTTGATACCCCTTTAAAACCTGATATTTTGCGTGAGTATCAGGTAAAAAAAAGCGACATCCATTCAGGTGTTTATTGCGATCATTGCAACTGCTTGTCTATGGTAAGGGCGTTTGGAACATGGAAATGCCGGAAATGCGGACGTGCTGATAAAATGGCACACGTTCAGGCGTTAATTGATTATTACCTTTTGGTTGGGGATACCATTACGAATCGCCAATTCCGTAATTTTCTTCAATTTGATTCCGTTTCCGCCGCTACAAGGCTGCTTGGTTCGCTGGGTTTTCCATTTAATGGAACATTCCGAAATCGAAAATATGAATTATCATTGGAAAAATTAAGGAAGTGGTCGTAGGAGTATCACGTAAAAGTTGGTAGTAGTGCTGCAAAATTGAGTGTATTTTATTCTCGATAGTATTCGTACCAAACTCGAGAGTATTTTCTTATTTTTTGATAGTATTCAACTCGAGAGTGTCTCCTTATTCTTGATAGTATTCCTGTAAATTTCGATAGTATCTGCTTTTTCTCGAGAGTATTTCGGACAATTTTGATAGTATTTCCTTTTTCTCGTGACTATTACGGACAATTTTGATAGTATTTCCTTTTTCTCGTGAGTATTCGCACCAAACTCGAGAATTTCTTCTGCTTATTCTTCGTATAAAATGGACTGGTTTCTAAAAATTAGTATCAAGGTACTTCATAAGAAAGGTTCAGCCTTTGGCTGAACCTCCCATTTTAGATACTTACATATTACTTGGTTCTTAAGTTTGAATAGAAACCGGACTGCCCAATGTCAATGAATTTTTTAATATAAAAAGTAAATCAAAATACTCGTCACGACACCCACTAAGGTGCTTAACAAGATACAATAGCCCATAATATCGCGAATATGGAGGCCGACGACAGATAAGATCGGCAATGCCCAAAATGGCTGAATCAAGTTTGTCCAGCCGTCTCCCCATGCAACCGCCATCGCTGTTTTGGAAGGGTCTACACCAAGTTTAATTGCTGCAGGGATCTGTAAAGGACCTTGCAATGCCCATTGTCCGCCGCCGGACGGTGCAAATATGTTTACAAAACCGGCCACCCAGTAAGTGAAAACATTGAACGTCTCCGGCGTGGCAACAGAAATCATTCCATCAATGATTAATTGGCCCAATCCGGAGCTTGTCAACACCGCAATAATGCCTGCATAGAAAGGGAATTGCAGGACAATGGGAGAAATCGATTTTGAAACATCAATAAAGGCTTTTGCATATTGACCCAATGAACGGTGAAATAATAAGCCCAGTGATAAAAAGAAAAGATTAATAATATCCAAGTCTAAGTCTCGTCCGCCTGCAAATGAAATGATTGTATAGATAATACCAATTGTTCCAATCAGTATTCCCAAAACAGGAGTGTATTCCAGCTTCAGGGCTGGCGTTAATTTACTTGTGTCAGTTTCATTCCGTGCATATGATTGCTCCGCCCCGTCCTTCAATTGATAGCTGATAATATTTTTCTTCGGAGACATTAAAATGATAAAAAGCGACATTGTCAAAACCAGAGATAAAAAGATAATAATGGTAGATGGATGAAACAGCGTCTCTGAAGTTGGAACTACCCCCATCACTTCTTCCAAAAAATGGCCTTCTGTTGCAATGGTCAATCCAATTGAACTGGAGATTCCCCCGGGAAAAAGAACAGTTGCCGAATAGGCACAAGCTACCAGCAGCGGAAAATGGGCATTTTCATTTCTTTTTCCGATTTCCCTCGCAATGATGGCTCCAACTACAACGGCCAAACCCCAATTAATGTAGTAGGCACCGGCAGAAACAAGAAAAGTCAATAAATAAGCTTTCCAAGGTTTGTTTGCCAATCTTGCCAGACTAGCAAGCCCTCTATTAACAAAAGGAACGGATGCCAGCGTCATTCCTGTCATTAACAGGAGTACCATTTGCATGGTAAATGCCAAATAAGTCCAAAACCCATCTCCCCAGGCCGAAAAAATCATGCCGGGTTCCGTTGGATTCATTGCCAAGGCCATGGCAAAAACGAGTACAGTCATGAGGACTGCGATTACAAATGCATCCGGCAAATACCGTTGTACAACTTTTGAAAAACGGTCTGCAATACTTGCTAACACACTTTTACCCCCTTTTTGTTCTAATGTAACTTAAATCATAAGATAAAATTGCGGAATTGGTAATTATCTGAAAGTATGAAAGAAATTTTCGTTTTTATACACTGTGTATAAAAAATAACTTCAGAATACTCACTCCCTTCTTTCTACTAACCGGTTATCCTCCCGTAATTCCCTATTCATTTTTTAATAGTGGAATCCTGCAAGAAATAGTTTTGATCATCATGATATAATCAAATCAATTCTTTTTGCATGAAGGAGAAAAATAACAGTGAATGCAAAGTGTATCAAATACGATGAATTCGGCAGCCCGAAAGACGTGTTAAAAATTGAATATAAAACCGTTGAACCGCCCAAAGATCATGAAGTACTGGTTCGCATGCTGGTGCGGCCCATCAATCCTTCTGACTTAATCCCGATTAGAGGGGCATATGCCCATCGGATTTCGCTGCCGGATATACCCGGCTACGAGGGAGTTGGCATTGTAGAAGATGTCGGCCCATTCGTTTCCCAAGATCTCATTGGCAAGCGCGTGCTGCCTTTAAGGGGAGAGGGTACATGGCAGGAGTTCGTCAAGACATCTGTGGAATTTGTAGTTCCAGTCCCTGGCTCAATCGATGATTTTACGGCCTCACAGCTGTATATCAATCCTGTCACAACCTGGGTGACTTGCACCGAGATTTTACATCTCAAACCGGATGATATTTTACTTGTAAATGCCTGCGGTTCTGCAATTGGCCGTATTTTTGCCCAGCTATCAAACATATTGGGTTTCCAATTGATTGCGATTACGAGAAACCATCAACATACAGAAGATTTAATCGAACTGGGGGCGTCCCATGTCTTCGATACTTCTAAAGACCCGCTGCGTGAAACAGTGCTGGAATTGACAAATGGGATGGGTGCAGATGCTGCGATCGATTCCATCGGTGGCCCGGCCGGAACGGAACTGGCATGTTGCGTTCGTCCAAATGGTCAATTTTTAACGATTGGCCTTTTATCCGGGATTCAAGTCAACTGGCAAAAAATCGTCAATGAGGCCAAAGTGAAGGCAAATATGTTTCATTTAAGAAACTGGAATAAAAATGTGTCCACAGAAAAATGGCAGCAAACCTTTGATTTGTTGATCAAGCTTTTAAACGATCGGAAAATACGATTGGCAAAAGTACATTCGCAACATGACATATCGAATATTAAAGAGGCCATTGATGCTATGGAGTCTCGTAAAGGAAAAGTGTTTTTAACCAGCTATAAAATATAAATGATTACTATGAAAATATTCAAAAAGATGTTAATGTTTTAATAAGAATTCAAAGCCGATTTCATTCAAATATGAGGCATCTTTAAAATGATAGATTTGAATCGGGAGGAATTCATTTTGAAAAAGGTATTGATCATTGTTGCTGTTTCTGCCAGTGTATTGCTGCTTTCTTTATATGGAGGATACCAGTATTTAGTGAATAAACATGAAAATGAAAACCTTGAGATGAAGGAAAAAGCTAAAGCGGCAGGCGTGACAACAGAAGAATTTATGGAACAAACCCAGGAAATCGATGGAATCAGCTATAAGGTGGATCTTGATGAAAATGCAACGCAAGATGAAGTGATTGATGTGATGCACAAAATGACCCACCAGAAAGTGAGAGCCGAGGAAAAATGGGGAGCCATTCCCATGATCCCTGAAACGATCAACGATGTATATGAAGTCGTTTCAAAAAGCAATTTTGAAAGAAAAGAAGAGCTGCTTGCAATACTGGAAAGATGGAAGAAAGGGGACTTCTCGCAAGCTGACGAAGACCATAACTATTTCTGGGTTTATCAAGGGGGTACGATTGGCAAAGCATATGGCATTATGTCTGAAAATGAAGAAAAAGAGTTTATCAGGAATAATTTTAAAAAAGCGGGAAGCTAAAATACATACACTTTTTGTCATACTGCAAGGTACTCAAAAACAGCAGTTGCCCCAATAGAGATAACTGCTGTTTTTTATGCATCCATTTTAAACTGTGGCTTTTCTCAACGGATCAAAGGGAGTAAGATCCATGTCCAATTCTTTGCCCAATACAAGATTAGCCGCTGCCGAGCCGACATACGGACCCATTGTTAATCCCGAAGCGCCCAAACCGTTGGCGATAACCAGCCCTTCAATAGAAGGAACGCATCCGATCAAAGGCAGCAAGTCCTTGGCAAATGGCCTAAACCCGATCCTGACTTCTTTTAAAGTACTGTTTGAAAGCCCGGGGGCAACTGACAATGCCTCATCTAGTACTTCTTTTACACCCGCTGCTGTCAAGCGATAGTCAAAGCCCGATCCGGTTTCCCTTGTGGCTCCGACGACCACCCTGGAATCATCGAACGAAACAAGATAGTGATCATTTTGCGGGAGAATGACAGGCCAATCAGAAGTGTCTTGACCTGGAACTTCCAAATGGATGATTTGTCCCCGCTGCGGTTCAACGGATAGATCAATCCCCAAAGGCTCCAGCAACTTGGAAATCCACGCTCCTGCTGTTACAACAACCGCATCGGCGGAAATCAATTGATCATTTACACGCACACCGGCAACTTTTCCATCTTTTACTTCAAGGCCGGCTTCCCCTGCCTTGTACAGGACACCGTGCCTTTCGGCCCCTCTTTTCATGGCATCTCTTAATAATTTCCCGTCTACCCGTGCTGATCCGGAAACATAAACAGCTCCGAGGCCGCTTTTTAAAGGCGGAAAAAGAGCTTGTGCTTCATCAGCGGACAAACGGCGGATTTCACCCACTTCCGGTGTTTCCGATTGCCGTTCTCTTACCTTTTGCTCGATGGCATCCAGTTCTTCTTCATCGCTGTTCACGGCCATGGCTCCCACTAAACGATAGCTGACGTTCGTTTCACCGTCTTGTTCCAGCATGGATATAAGTGAAGGATAATAACAGGCCCCCGCTTTGGCAAGCGCATACCAATCCGGATGCTCTTCCTCTCCGCTTGATATCCAGGGGCAGATGATCCCGGCCCCCGCTGCAGTCGCCTGGCCTTCATGCTGCTGATCCACCACCACAACTTCCACGCCTTCCCTCGCTAAATGATAGGCCGTGCTTGCTCCCACAATACCTGCACCTACAACGATGATTTTCATTTGCTCACGCCTTTCCCTTTTCATGACTTTGGCTTTTGCTGTTGATTTAAATGTATGTCGATATTATAAACTATTGGTTTCATAGGAACAAAGTGAACAGTCTTGAGACTGACACAGCAATTCACTTGCATCTTGCAGCAGCTGGTGAAGTGAAACACCTTCTTCCTGTCCTTTTTCATAAACGAGCTGCAAGATCTCTTTCAAGATCATTTCCGGTTCATCGACCATACAAAAGCACTCCATTCTAATCAAAGTGGTCTTTCTGCATTATACAAAAAATAACACATCCATCATCAAATTATTCATCTTGGCAGGGCTTGGTTCGAAGGGGATCTGCCCTGTTCGTATGAAAAAGAGTTTTGAGGAATAACACGATTGGTATTTTGCTATAGCCCCTTCGTAATCTGGAAACCATATTCTATGAAGAAAGCTTGAGAGATTGATAATGTAGGCCCCGTGATTTCAGCAGTAAAATTTTGAAACTTTCATTCCCACGGATAAAAGTATATTTTTAACCTCAAAGGGACAACAGCCTTCCGGCTCTTGTCCCCTTGATTCCTAATCATTTTTCCGTTTGACTAATTTGTAGTGCTTCCTTGCTGCATCTCTTATGATGTTAAATTCGTTTTTGGGGATATACAGCCATAACCCTTTGCCAGTTGTTCTCCTTTCCATAATGTTTTTCAATTTATACGCCCTGTTCACTTTCTTTTCAAATCGATCGTATGTACTCTCGATGATGATAGAATCTCCATTGTGAAAGTGGACTTGTAATGTTTTGCCAGCAAGAGGTTCATAGTCTTTAATGTGGTCAACTGCAAACCAGATGCAATCCTCGTGAGTGATCGATTTGCTTGGAAACCAGCAAATCCCTTGACTGGCATTGATCATCACCGGCGGCATGCTGATCCTCCCCAATGCTTCTTTGGCTCCGAGAATCGCCCCATTCAGACTGCCCCCGTAATACTGGATGCTTTGTTTGATCACTGTAAGCGGGCTTGTACACACTTGGTAAATTTCTCCCTCTTCCATCACCAATGAACACAGCTTTCCATGCTCATCATATTGATTTAGAATAGCCATTGTTTCCTTATGAACAATATATTCGTGTACTCTTTTCAAAGCTATCTCCTCCTTTTTTATTAAATCTTATCCCATAACTAAAAAAGGAGTATACTAACCTTAGGTTGGTATACTCCAGCCGTAAAACCCTTGGATTAGGTCTGCAGTGACATTATGATCCAAGGGTTTCCTTATGTACGTATGATCACATCAGCATCACCTCCCTTGCTGCTCCAACCATTTCGCCATTTTTTCGATATTCTTTTTATTGTTATCAAGGTAAAAATACTTGAACGCTCCTCTTATAGAGCCTTCAAAATTCGTCCATACCGGATTGTCTCTACTCCAATCCACCCCCTTCAAACCTTTCATTCTGGAAATGATGGTTGCCTTTCTTTCTTCGAAGCTCATATTCTCCATATCCGAAAGCGCATACAAAACGACCGCCATTACCAGCGGAAAACTTGCCAGCATCGATTTTTCATAATCACCGATGGATTTGGCAGAATATAATGCAAACAACTCATTGAACCACGTACGTATCAGCTCCAAATACTGATCCACGTCCAATGACAGCTCGATGTTTTTGTTTTGATCAACTGTCATTTTTCCCGTCAAAAATACAGTGACAACCTGCCTCAGTTGGGACAAGGATAGAAAATTTTTATTCGCCGGCCGGATAATTGCCCTTTTTTCCATCTCGATTCCTGCTGACCGAAGCATTGTATTGCCCTGTAGCACCTTATTCGTAATTTGATTAATGTCACTCCTGGAATCAAACGCAATTCGCTTCGATAATGCCACTTTTTTCCCTTTTGTATTAAAATCAACATACATCTGGTTTGCTTCTTTTTCCGATAATCCTTCGAACACTTGCACAGCAATTTCCGTATCACATATAAAATCAAGTACTTTCCTCGCTTTTTCCGCATCTTTTGGATCATCGCTTCCCAGCTTTTTAAAAGCAAATTCATACAACTGCGTAAATGCCATCATTCTTTGATTTCCGTCAATGATATACAATGTGTCTGACTGAACGCCTTCTTTTTTATAGGCAACAATCGGTGGAAAATAAATGCGCTCTTCCAGTGCATTGTCCAATATATAATTGCGAATCTGCCTGACTTGAGGTATGTTGATCTCCCTTAACTTCAATTTTCCTTCCATAAACATCTTCTCAAGAGTTTCAATAGAGTAAGAATGAATCGATTGCTGCTTGCTAAAAACAATGTCCGTAATCATCTTTCCTTGTCCCTCTCACTGGAAATTTTAAGAAAAAAAGCCTTTGCGCTTTTTTGTATGGCTGTCACGGACGAATGGTTCGTGATTTTGCCGGTCTCGGGGTTGTACATATGCAAAAATAACGGGTCCGTGTGCTCCCAACTGCAGTATTTCTTTAATATTAAAAGCATTTTGATTGCCTCTTGATGGGGAATGGAATATTTTCTGACAAGAATAAAGACGGTATAGGCCAATGCGATTTGAATGCCGGATAGCCCGGAAACATATTTGTTTCTGTCCGCCATCTTCTTCGGAAAAAGCTGGATCCATGTACGAAAGAACGATTCTGCAATATCCGGGACTTTATTCGGATCGCATCCTCGAGGATACGGATCGCCTTTTTTAACTGATAAAATGCCTTCAAATAGGGCAATGAGACACCTTTTCATGATCGTTAAAGACGTAATGGCCGAATTTTGGTTCGTCAGCCGAGACCGTTTTTGTTCAATTTCCATCTCTTCTATCAGCCGACCAGCTACTTGCCGGGTCCACTCCGTATATTTGTCCCGGTAATCATATTGCATAATCAGCCCGACGTGAGCTTCTCTTCTTTCTGTATTTAGATCAGTAAACATCTGTTTCTCCTCTTCTTTCCCCAAATCCAGGTATATCTGCATAGAAATCGGGTATCCCCTGAGGAAATCAATCTTTTTTCGAACTTTTTCCGCTTCTTCGTATTGCCCCATTTCCTCTTTTCCTTCTTTTTCGGTTTTCAGAACACCAAGCGCACTTGAAATAGCTGAAATTCTGTGCTGCCCGTCAAGTATGTAAATTTTGCATCCGGGTACAAACTCAAAACCGTCTTCTACTGTATTGATTCCCTTTCTGGCTGAAAACACGAAAGGTGAAAAGTGAAAAGGCTGTCCACTATTCAGGGAATCAAGGATAAAATTTCTGATTTTAGTCCTGCGACCCGGATCAATTTTTCTCTGAACCTCTTCATCTACCTCAAACAATGATTCCAATAATGAAAACTTCATTTGTGTCACAAGAATCTTTTTCCCAAACTGCGTAAATTCCTTCCCTTGAATTTTCGTAATTAGTTCCATGGTACTCATACTTTATTCACACCTGCCTTTAATACAAATTATATATAAATTATTTCATTTGTCTAATTATTTATATATTTTCTTTTATGCTTAGTTTCTATTGTTCCTTTTTTATCTTAAATCTTGCTATATTACATAAATATGTTATAATTTTTAATTTCGTTAAAAAAAGAACTCCAATTCAGAAGTTCAATACTCTTGTTCCAGCCCGTTTTTTCTTAAAAAATCTCCTTATGAACAGCATTTTCCTCCATCCATCGGCTGCGACTCCTTCGGCATTTAATTTCACTCCTTTGTTTTTTCATGTTTAAATACTGCAACTGACATGCTTTTTATATTCGTTAATCGATTTTAATAAAGTGTTCCTACCGGTATTTCCTCGCCACCCTTAGGTGTATAAAACAGTACCATAGCTAAAACGGTTCCTCCCCTTTGACCATAGATCAAGTCACAACAATCAAACAAATCCTCGTCATGAGCCATAATGCCCGAATGGTAAACAAAGAAGGGGCTGTAAAAAGTCACTCTAAATTGACTTTTTACAGCCCTTTTCACTTTTATTCCATAGTTGAATCATCATACTCTTCACTGGGTAATATAACGCGTCTTTCTACGGGCGTGCTCAAAAGGATAGAGGTTCTGGTATTGCCATATGGGACTAAACTTTCAATTAATCGCGTCAGTTCATCCATTCCATTTAAAGCGGCTTTTATATAGTAATGGACATGCCCTGTCGCCCGATGACACTCGATCACATCTGGCACGCTGGCAATGACTCGTTCAATTTCATTCAGGGATGACCGTATGTCACATAATTCAATCATCACCAATAACTTTCTTCCCACTGCTGCAGGAGGAACCCTGGCATAAAAACCTTCAATGATCCCCTTTTCTTGAAGCCGTTTTAAACGTTCCGCTACACTGGGGCGGTTTGATTCAAAAGACGTTTTTATATATTTTTGCGGTCATTATCTTGGCATTTTTTTCTACTGGTTTTCACAGCTTTTTATGTTAATCGTATTTGTTGTGATGATTTCCGGTGCTGGGCAACGGTTTTCGAACACTTTGGCCTTGGCTCAACAAAATAAAGCCAGTATGCAGCTTTTTGCTTTCGGATACATCACGGTAATACGGGGGCTGGGACTTTGAAATGAGAAAGCGAAATGATAAAGTATTCTATAAATAGAAGTGAACCGAAATATTTGGTTCCCGACAAAAAAGAGTGATATGCATGGATGAAAAAGATTACTATTTATTAAAATATGTATCAGAAGAGATGAACCTGGGGCGGGCTGCCAAAAGATTGTTTATTACACCGCCTGCCCTGACGTATCGAATTCAACAATTGGAGCAGGAGTTTGGGGTTCCCCTTTTAAGAAAAAATGGCAAACAAATATATTTCACGCCGGAAGGTGAACACTTGGTCCAATATGCCAATAAAAAAATAACAGAATTACAAATGTTGAAGGACTACCTCCTGGATATCAATGCAACATTGAGAATCGGCGCTTCAACGATTTATGCAAGGTATCGCCTTCCTGAAATTTTGAAATATTTTCTTAATATGTACCCCCAGGTAAAAATCCACCTGAATGCAGGATTAACCAAGGAAATCTTTCAGTTGCTTGCGACTGAAAAAATCCACCTTGGTATCGTGCGCGGTGAATTCAACTGGCCAGGGTACAAATATCTGATTGAGACCGAGAATATTTGCATGATCTCCAAAGACAAAATCGAGTTCAAAGATTTGCCGCAAGTTCCCCGGATCCACTATAAGTACCCATCCAATTTTAACAAGAGAATTGAGGCATGGTGGTTTGAGCATTTTGATGCCCCTCCACTGATCCATACGGAAATCGATGACTATGAAACGGTTAAAGCTTTGGCCAAGGTTGGATACGGCTACGCGATCATTCCAAGTATATTCCTGAATGATCAAGATGAATTTTTTCAGCAAAACATCATGTATAAAGATGGGACTCCCATGACCATCAACACATGGCTCATGTGCAGCAATGAATCCAAAGAACTCGTGATTGTCAAAAAACTCATTGAATACTTTCAGTCCTCGCCGCCTTTATGACGAAGCGGTTTCTCTTCCGGCACTATGGTTGATATAAATGACAGGCAACATAATGATTATCGGATATTTTTTGCTTATTGGGAACGGTTTGTTTACACTCTTTTTCCGCAAAGGGACATCTCGTATGAAATTTGCAGCCTGTCGGCGGATTCATCGGGGAGGGCAATTCTCCCTTCAGTATGATTTGTTCTTTTTTTCGGCCAATATTTGGGGCAGGGACTGCCGAGAGCAGAGCTTTCGTATACGGGTGCATCGGACTGGCAAATAGTTCATCTGTAGGCGCCTCCTCTACCAATTCACCCAAATACATCACACCGATTCGATCGGCCATATAGCGAACCACGCTCATGTCGTGAGAGATAAACAAATAGCCCAATGACATGTCTTGTTGTAATTTTTTCAGCAAGTTAATGACTTGTGATTGAATCGATACGTCAAGAGCTGAAACAGGCTCATCCATAATCAGGAGTTTCGGATTTAACACCAGTGCCCTGGCAAGCCCGATTCTTTGCCTTTGTCCCCCTGAAAACTCATGCGGATACCGGTAATAATGCTCCAATTGCAGGCCTACCTTGCTCAGGGTTTCCATCACAATGTCGGAGCGCTCATCCGCGGCCCCCAGTTTATGAATAATTAATGGCTCTTCGATAATTTTTCCAATCCTTTTCCGGGGATTCAGCGAGGAATACGGGTCTTGAAATACCATTTGCACTTCTTGGCGGATATGTTGCATATGCTTTTTGGAGGCAGTCAAAATATCCTGCCCCTCATAAAGGACCTGCCCGCCGCTCGGCTCGATCAATCTCAGCAATGACCGTCCAACCGTGCTTTTTCCACATCCCGATTCACCAACAAGCCCGTAGGTTTCCCCTTCATAAATATGAAAAGTAACGTGATTCACGGCTTTGACCGATAATGGTTTCTTTCCAATGTGTAACAATCCCCGTTTGACAGGAAAGTGTTTTTTTAAATGTTTCACTTCCAGCAGTTTATTCTTTTTACTTTCATTTCGCGCCTGCAATTTCACGAGGATCTGCCTCCTTGCTTTCCTGGATTTCCTTATAGCGCCAGCATTTCACTTTCTGAGAATCGGTTTCAACATATGTTGGCGGAGGAGCTGCAAAACATTGTTCATTTGCATACAAGCACCGGTTGGCAAAGCGGCACCCCTTTGGAACTTGAGTCAACGACGGAACGGTACCTTTAATGACATATAACTCTTCGGAACGGTCACCGTCCATTGCTGGAATGGATTTGATCAAACCCTGCGTATAAGGGTGCAAAGGCCGGGTAAACAACTCCCGGATGCTGGCTTCTTCTACGATCTCACCCAAATACATGACAATGACCCTCGAACACAGTTCCGCGACCACACCGAGGTCATGGGTAATAAAAATCACACCCATATCCAGTTCTTCATTCAAATCCTTCATTAAATTCAAAATTTGGGATTGAATCGTCACGTCCAATGCCGTAGTCGGTTCATCAGCCAGCAATAATGAAGGCTTGCAAGCCAGGGCAACGGCAATCATCGCTCTTTGGCGCATTCCCCCGGAAAGCTGATGCGGGTACTCATCGACTCTTGCCTCGGGATTTGGGATTCCCACCAGCCGTAACAACTTGACGGCTTCCTCTTTCGCAGCCTTTTTGGACAATTTTTGATGAATCCTGATTGGCTCCGAGATTTGCCGTCCGATCGTTTGAACAGGATTTAAAGAACTTAACGGATCCTGAAAAATCATTGAAATTTCATTGCCCCGGATATGCTGCATTTCTCTTTTGTCATATGTCAAAAGGTTTTTCCCTTTATAATTCACTGCCCCTTCATAGGCAACAGTTCTTTCATCAAACAATCTGAGAATGGATTGGATCGTCACGCTTTTTCCGCAGCCGGATTCTCCAACAAGCCCGATGATTTCTCCTTTGTCCACTTGAAAAGAAATACCATCAACCGCAGTTACCATGCCTCTTTCTGTATAAAAATGGGTTTTTAAATTGTCCAGCTTTAAAAGAGTTTCAGTCATCCTTCTCCCCCCTTTGAAGCTTTAATTTATATGCCTTTTTAAAGCTGATTTTTTTATAATGCGGGTCCATGATATCTCTTATCCCATCGCCTAAAAGATTCAGTCCGATAACAGACAAGATAATCATCATCCCTGGAAAAACTGTCATCCACCATGCATTGAATATGACCAGTTTGCCATCATACAAAATGTTTCCCCAGCTTGGATTCGGTGTTGGAACTCCGGCCCCCAGAAAGCTTAGGCCCGCCTCCGTAATAATGGTATCTGCAAAAATGAATGTGGCCTGCACAATGAGCGGGGATAATACATTGGGTGCCATATGCAGCCAAATGATACGTGTGGAGCTGGCACCTTGGGCTTTCATTGCCTCTATATACGTTTGCTCTTTCACAACTAAAGCCGCTGATCGGACTACACGCGCTACATAAGGTGTAAATACAATACTCAAGGCGATCACAACATTTTCTGTTCGAGGTCCTAGAGCCGCCATTAATGCAATAGCGAATAAAATCCCCGGGATGGCGATCAACCCGTCGCTTATTCTCATGAGAATATGATCCAATGCCTTGTAATAGCTGGCATATAACCCCATGATGATTCCCAGAATAGAGGTAATGGAAGCAACGATAAAACCTACTCCCATTGAAACACGTGCACCATAAATGATCCTCGTCATTAAATCTCTTCCGTAATTATCAGTCCCGAGCAGATAGGATGAATCCGGGCCTTTTAATCTTTTATCCACGTCCATTTCAAAGGGCGTATAGTTGGTAATAGCAGGGCCTGCCAAACATAAAATGATTAAAAAAGTTAAGATTATTAACCCTATCATCATTGAGCTGTTTGAAAAAAAGCGCCTTTTTAAAAGAGACCGTTGTTCATTGATCAACTTTTTTCTTGTTTCAATTAAAATTTCTTTTGCCTCTGATCCTTTCAAAATTTATGCCCCCTGTTACATAAAGAAATAATAAGAAGTATTATTTTTCGTCCAGACGGACTCGCGGATCCACGACACCATACAGCAAATCTATTAACAGATTAAGCATAACGTATATGAAAGTAACAAAAAGAACGATTCCTTGTATGACCGTATAATCTCTTCTTTCCACTGAGTTAATGATCAGTTGCCCCAATCCGGGTATGTTAAAAATGGTTTCTGTAATTACTGCTCCGGTCACCAATGCGCCAAATGTCTGTCCAATGACCGTTAATATAGGGAGAAACGCATTGTGAAGTGCATGACTGTATATCACTTTTCTTTCACTGACCCCTTTTGAACGGGCCATATGAATATAGTTATTATTCAATACCTCCAGCATGGAGGAGCGCGTCATTCTGGCAATAAGGGCGGCTTGAATGGAACCCAAAGAAATAGCTGGCAGGATTAAATACTGCAAATGATTCCAAAGCCCGCTGGCCAATGGTTGATATCCCGCAACTGGCAGCCATTGCAAATGAACGCCAATCAACAACACCAGAAATAGCGCCAAAAGAAAACTGGGAACGGCCATTCCCAATAACGACAATCCCATCACCGCCTGATCTACAGCCGTTCCCCTTTTAATTGCAGCAATGATTCCTAGCGGGATTGCTATGAATAAGGCAATAATCTGGGCAAAAACAGCAAGGGACAATGTAGGGCCGACATGACTCATGATGGCATCCAAAACGGTCGTGTTCATATGAAATGAGACACCAAAGTCCCCCTTCAGGACATTGATAATCCAATGAAAATATTGTTGATATAAAGGCAGATTTAAACCGAGCTCTTCGCGGGCGTTTTCAATCTGTTCTTCTGTTGCTTCATCGCCCAGCATATAGGAAACGGGATCACCAGGTGTTAAATGAATAATAAAAAATATCACTAGGGACACGATGAAAAGGATTGGTATGAGAGATAAAATTCGTTTGAATATATATGACCACAAAGTCTGTCCCCCCAAACTTTCAAAAAGTTACCCCGATCTTTTCCACATATTCATCGGCGGCAATCGGGGCCCTCTTTGATTATATAGTTTTTTTAAAAACCATTAATTAGATTTCTTGACATTCCAATAAATGGCGCCATCTACATATGCGATTTCCGATATATTATCCCTTGACGCATAAATGGAATTGACATCACCGATCTTAACAACCGGCTTATAATCAATAAACCAGGCTTGTAAATCGTTATATTTCTTTTGTGCTTCTTCCAACGAAGGCGCCCTGCGGAAGTCCTCCAATAACGTCTCCAATTCATCACTGTCTGTCCAACCGGTAAAATCGGACCTCATAAATGCCAGAGAAGATGGTTCCGGCTTCGCGGTATTGGGAATGACCGTAATATCATAATTGTCCGGATCTTCGCGTTTATCTACAAATGTTGGCCAATCGTATACTTCTATTTCTGCATTTATTCCCATTTGCTTTAATTGTTCCTGCAAAACAACCGCAGAGCTGTACACATATTCATAATCCCTGGTAGCCATGATCGTAAGTGTTTCCCCGTTATAGCCTGCTTCTTTAAACAGTTCTTTCGCTTTATTGACATCATGTATGTTATATTCATCTTTCCCGATATCACTGTTCCACTGGCCTTCCTGATGGTACATCATCATATGGTGGGTTTTTTCATAATTTTCCGGGTCGCCAAAAGATGCTTTTAAAATGGCTTCTTTATCAATGCCTGTTGCAAGCGCATCCCTTGCGGACTGATTTGAAAATAATCCTTTCTTTTTGTTGAAATAAATATTCAGGATCGTATTCGGCGAAGAGTATAATTTGACGTTTGGATTATTTTTCAGTTGATCGGTACTGTCATATGGGATGGTGTGGGCCACATCATATTCTCCGGACTGGATCCCGGCAAGCCGAGTGGAAGAATCAGCCACAAATTTAAAATACAAATCATCCACAAGCGCTTCTTTTTTCCCGGCCAGGCCATCTGCCGGTTCTTCGCGGCTCGCATATTCTTCATATTTTGTCAAATGAATTTGTTGATCCTGCTCCCAGGATTCAAATTTGAAAGGACCGGTACCGATATATTCCGTTAACTTGTCTCCCTCCATGTTTTCAATGACAGAAGCCGGCATGATGCTTGCCAACTCACCTCCGGAATAAGCCAGCACAACCAAAGCGGTTGAAGTCGGCTTGGACATTTCCAGTTTAACCGTATGATCATCAATCTCGGAAAAAGACGCTTCCTCAAACGTTTCTGCTGCGGAACTCGAGTTTTCCAGCCACCGGTTCATGGAAACAACGACGTCATTTGCCGTCATCGGCTCACCGTTATGAAATTTGACGCCCTCTCGCAGTTTAAACTCTATCACGCGGCCATCCTCTTTTAATTCCCAGGAGTCCGCAAGCATTGGCTGCACTCCGTAATTGGCATCCATCGTAACTAAAGTCTCAAAAATATTTTTGGCTATATTTGATGTAGCAGTCGTCGTATTGGTATGCGTATCCAATGATGGCGGCTGACTCGGGTATGCTACAATCAATTCTCCACCTTTATCGGAGCCGGCCGTTGATTTTGTATCATCCGATTTACATCCGGCTACAAAGGCAAATATTGATAAAATACATATTACCCATAACAATTTTCCAACTCTCATGATTTCATCCCCTTTTTTAGTCTGGCTGCAAACGAATACATTTTTTCTCGAATGGGCGGCAGTGTATTAGCCTGAAGCTGTAAACATCACCACCCTCAAATTGTTTATCCTTGATTAACGTGTAAATGAATAAAGATGATACTCATATTCATTCGGCGGTCCCATGGCAATCCACATTCTGCCCATTTCAGGTTCCGCGATGACCGATGCAAACGTAACGATATCACCGCCGCTGTCCCCAGGTGCCTGCATGCTCTCATCCCCGGGAACTTGGCATAAACAGTTCGGATAATTTTCCCGGTCCCGCAGGATCTCTTTCATGGCCTCCACGGTAATCTCGCCTTGCTTCTCTTTTAATAATTCCTCCATCCGCTGTTGCCTGATTTTGGAGTTATTCAAAAGAAATCCTTTCGACCGCTCTTCGTTGCTTAATTTGTCTGATAGATAATGATTGGCATGAGCCAGCATTCCGTTTTCCGGCTTCAGAAGAGCGTCTTTCGTAACCGTTGTTTCCAGGTTGGAGATCACCCCGTTTTGATCGGACATGATTAAATTGCGGGAGGAAGCACGCGGAAGATTTCGAATGGTTTGAACGGCTTCTTCCACGGAAGCATGCGTCAAAGCCAGTCTCGAAAACATATAACGCGGATACCCTTTTCTCCATCCCTCGCATTCCAGGAAATTGGCAAACACACCCATCCCCGCATGATTAATGCCAATATAGGATACCTGACCCGCGGGCGTCAGCATGAGCGTCGCTTTCCCTCCTTCCGGTTCAACTTCATTTACAATCGCCACCGAGGAATAAAATGCCGGAAGATCCGCATTTTGGCCAATGATCGTCGATCCGTCCTTTGTTGACTCGGGGGCCACCGCAAACGTCGTACACTCATTCTCCGCTTTAAAATAGCGATTAATTTCCGCCCTTACTTGGAGTAGATAGGCTTCTTCAAGGGAAATATTGGCTCCTTTGGCGATCCCGGCAATTTCATCATCCAGGAAAGGAGAATATTCCTGCACAAACTTTCTATATTGAAGCGTTTCTTCCAAAATGTCCGGTAAAGATATATCATGTTGCTTTTGCAGCCTTTCAAGCGCGAGTTCTAGATGACGTTCAATCAAATCCCTGCATGCTTCACCATGCTGCAGGCCAATTTCATAATGCGTTCCTTTAAATCGATAAAAAGGAAATCTTTTATGAGATCGTTTGTTTATGACCGCTTCCTTGTTGTTCATTGAAACCTCCTGTATGTATGAAATAATGATATAAAAAATTATAACCTGACAGGTTTGTTAAGTATATTTGAAGTATTTTAATAATATATTAAATAAAATTTAACAAAGTGATATCAGAATAAAAAACGCCAATATCTCAATGGATATTGACGCCTCCCCCAACATGGAATATGATCTTTTGTTCCGGGTTATTGGTAAAATCCTCCTATTTCTATAGAAAAGACTGATACCAAAAATAGCATTATCGCGGCCCACGAATCTTTTTGCTCTATATTATCGTTGGGCTGGACCAAGCCGATCCTTCCGTGGATATATGTCGCATGTTTGCCATGGATGATTTGTCGTGGAAGGGATAATGAGATACCTCATCTTGCAGCCTGTTCAAAGCAGAGATGAATGGCGAACACTGAGCCATGGCAAGAATCCCGCCCGTCATACCACAAGTGCAGGGCTTGCGGCTTTAGCCGCAGAGTCTCAAGAAGCAACAAAACCTCCACCGTTAACATGAATGGTCTGTCCCGTGATATAAGAACCGTCACTTGAAGCAAGCAACACATAGACAGGGGCCAGTTCGTATGGCTGGCCGGCCCGTTTCATTGGCACTTCGTTCCCAAATGTTTTAACCATTTCAGGTGAAAAGGTCGCAGGAATCAGCGGCGTCCAAATCGGGCCGGGAGCAACAGCGTTCACCCGAATTCCCTGGTCGACGATGTTGTTTGCAAGGGCCCGTGTAAAGCTCACAATCGCTCCTTTCGTCGCCGTATAATCGATCAAATCCTTCCGGCCAACATAGGCATTAATAGAAGCTGTATTAATGATACTGCCTCCTGCAGTCATATGAGGCAGCGCCGCCTTTGTCATATAAAAAAAAGGATGGATATTTGTGTCAAATGTTGTATGCCACTGTTCGTCGCTTATATCCAAAAAACGATTTTGAATAAATTGAACTGCTAAATTATTGACAAGAACATCTATTTTACCAAACGTATCGAGCGTACGGGAGATCACATCCTTACAGTGAGCTTTACTGCGCAAATCGCCCGGAACCAAAAGACATCGTTGGCCCAATTGCTCAATGGCCTGCTTTGTTTCCATCGCATCTGCATGCTCGTCAAAATAGGCAAGTACCAAATCCGCTCCTTCCTTCGCAAAAGCTACCGCCACCGCTCTGCCAATCCCGCTGTCGCCACCGCTGATGATGGCCACCCGGTCCTTCATTTTTCCCGTTCCAATATAGTGAGGATTGTCATAGATCGGTCGGGGAATCATTAAATATTCCAATCCCGGCTGTCTGGCCTGGTGTTGGGGTGGAAAGGCAATTGAAACCTCTTCGCATTTTATTTCTGTTCCATAGGAAGGCTTTGAATCCATCTTACCACCTCTTTTTATTTTTAGGGTATTCGGCCTAATCATTAATGTTAATGGACTTTTATTGCGGCAAGCCGGTACCATTGGTAAAACCGTCGACTATGATACATCTTTGTTAAATGAACGTGAGAAAGCGCAATCCACTCCAACATAATGCGATATGGTTAAAAACAATCCGAAGAACAGTCATCATTGTTTTTGCTCCGGATCCCAACAAAAGGTAATACTTTGTAATAAAATGATCGGTTATTATTACGAAAAAGTAGGAGCAGGTAATTCATCGATTTTCATACGCAGTAGACTATAAGGTTTTTGTCTCAGGTCTTTTCCATAATGAAATCTTGCCTGCCGATGTAATTGGTTTACAATGACATATAAGTATCGATCGGGACCAATTGAAAAAGTATCCGGCCATAAAATTCTCGGATCATGTGCGATGGTTTCCATGATGCCATTCGGCAATATTTTTCGAATGCTGTTGTTTTCATAATCTCCGGCATAAACGTTTCCTTTTGCATCGGTGATCATTCCATCAGACGCACCTTTTTCTCCCCAATACGCCACATGATAAAGTAAATCTATATCCGGTATCGTTCTGTCCCGCAGGGCTGCTGTTGAAATCGAGAACAGATGACGGCTGGTGAGTGGACAAAAAAATAAAATCTTTCCATCGGGGGAAATCGCAATACCATCAGACGCCCCTCTATAGGGAGAAGTTGAGCCATCCTTGTTTCGATTCATCAATATGGCACCTTCTACTTTCGGTAAAAAATAAGGATCGGGTGAAGTTGGTTTTGCTCCATTTAACCGTCTAAACGCGGTGCCACTTTCTAAATCCACGACGATAATAGCTCCTGGTCCTTTGGAAGAAGAATCCGTAATATAGGCATAACCTGCTTTTCCAACACGAAAGTCAAAACGGACATCATTCAGATACGTTGTTGGAAGGACCACATCTTCTGGAAAGGTATATACTTTTCTGATTGTATCGGTTTTTAAATCAACAGCGACTAATTTTGCTCCCCCTTTAATCGGTTCAGAAAAATTGGGTGCCGCTGTATCCAATACCCAAAGCGTTCCCCTTCCATCAGCCACAATACTTTGAACACTGATGAAAGACATTGTCATATTTCCCGGGTCCACCACATTGGTTTCTAAACTGGGGTAAGGCAGCAATTTACCCCCAACTATTTCCGCCACCGTAAATGCAACGTCGTCTCCCCATTTCGGAAAGCAAATAAAAATACGACCGGTTTCTGACACACTAACCCCTGTAGGCATAGCCCCATAAAATGGATAAACCAGTTCTAAATGACCATAATATTTTTCAATAGGAAGCAAAGGTTTCATGATATCCTCCTCAACAACCGCAAAACGGTATATCACCTATATTATGATGAAAGTTTCCGCAAGTGCCTGGTTCTTAATGAGCTTTTCTATTCAATTTTTTGTTTTTAACTTAAAATCCAAATCCTAACTATCGGTTCTACCACAAAAAGACCCTTCGGACATGCATATCCAAAGGGTGAAACTTCGCATCTTTGCTGTAAACGCCGGACTTTGTTTTAAACATCGCTCTTATTTACAAATATCGCGATCCACATTTTGTTACCTCAACCCAGGCCTTCGTTTACATCGACACTCCCGCATATTTTTATGCTTTTTACAAAAAGAGGCGCCCAAAGACGCCCCCTTCAATGTTCAGTTTACATTTTTGATTTTCATTTCAGCAGCCCGTTTGCAAGTTCCTCCCTCTACTCCGAATCCTCCGATACAAGAGCCTTCACCTCTTTGGGGGTTGCCTTGTATACAAAAAATGACATGATCAAAGCGATAATCGACAGGCCAAGAGCGATGAGATAGACAAATTCAATACCTGCCACCAATGATGCTTTGATCGTGGCCGGATGGGTTGGGTTCTCTGCTTTTTCCAGAAAATGAGCTTGCCTGGCATTCATGAGACTAATAAATACCGATACACCTATCGCACCTGCAATCGGCTGCAAGGTGGTCATGATCGCCGTCCCATGGGGGTACAATCTTTTTGGCAATTGGTTAAGGCCATTTGTTTCGGCAGGCATCATGATGGCTGATATCGAAACCATGAGCAGCATATAACAAACAACGATTAACCAGATCGGTGTCTGCAGATCCATTTTACTTAATATATACATCGTCGCACATAATAAAATGGTACCGGGAATAAGCAGATTGCGCGGTCCCATTTTATCAAATAGATGCCCCATGGCCGGTGACAAAAGCCCGCTTAACAGACTGCCCGGCAATAAAACCAAACCCGCGGTCGCCGCCGTCAACGCCAACGGCCCCTGCATAAAGATAGGCAATATAATTTCTGAAGAAAACATCGCCATAAGAATAATCAAAAACAGGATGACCCCGAGTGTGTACATGGGAAACCGAAATACTCTCAGATCAAGCAGCGGTTCATCAAGCTTCAACTGCCGGAAAGAAAACAAGATTAATGCTGCCGCCCCAACAACAATCGGCAGATAAACAATCGGGGCAAGGAATCCGGCATCACTCTCGCCTGCCGAGCTGAAACCAAATACAATACCGCTCACGCCGACTGTTGAATACACAATAGACAATACATCCACTTTCGGTTTTGTAACTTCCGAAACGTTCATTAAATACTTATAAGCAAACGCAATGGAAAACACAGAAAATGGAATGACCGCAATAAATAAATAGCGCCAACCCAAATATTCTACAATAATCCCGGATAACGTAGGCCCAATCGCCGGCGCAAACATGATCACCAGGCCGACAATTCCCATCACCGCTCCACGCCTGTGAGGCGGATACAGCAATAGAAATGTATTAAAAATGATCGGTGTCAAAAGCCCGGTCCCAACGGCCTGAAATAACCGGCCAACCAACAGAATACTAAAAGTAGGCGCGGCGGCACAAACGACCGTCCCAATTGTGAATACAATCATTGTTCCCAAAAACATTTGCCGCGTCGTAAACCATTGCATCAACAAAGCTGATACAGGAATGACAATTCCCATCACCAACATAAATCCGGTCGCCATCCACTGCACTGTCGGCAAGGATACACCAAACTCATCCATTAAAGTGGTGAGTGCAATATTTAATAGCGTTTCATTTAAAATGGCAAAAAAGGCACCAATGATTAATGAAAGCATAATAGGCATTACTTTCACATTTGGATCTTCTGATAAAAATTCATACTTACTTGCCACGCATGCCGAACTCCTTTTTCTATATATTTTTTTCCAAACATCTTGGCATGGAAAAGTTTTTAGCTAAAAACAAAAAACCTCCCATCCATCTCTGAATAGGAGGCAATGGCACCATATAGCAAAAAAGAAACTCCGCCCTTTTTAACTATAAAAGCACATGGCTAATCCTATTCAGAAAAGCACCGTTATAAACCATTTATGCCCAAATCAGAATCCGCAATTCATACAGATCCGGCAGATAGTTCATAACAATGTTTTTTCTTGAAATAGGATTATAAAATCATGTGCTCTTTTCACCCTTCCGTTTTAAGTACTCTTTATTCTATACAAATCACGCAGCAAACGTCAAGTGCTGATTGTGGTATTTTTTAGTTACAGATGAATATAGATATCTGCTGTTTTATCCTTTTAAGGATAACCGGCTTCGACAACCCATAACATCGCTGGCCAAAAATAAAAGATTCTATAAAACGAGCTAGTGATAAACGGACAGGGAGTATTTATTTGTGCTGACCATACGACAATAAAATAAAGAAAAATAGGATGAAGACAAGGATCAGTTGGATAAAAAAACTGTACAATAAAGCGTTTATGAATATTCATGGCTCCCACTATCAGAAACAAATTTATAGTCGAAAATCAACTTTAGGCACCTTGAAAGTGATCAAACTTTTTTATAAAACAAAAGTTCATTCAAAAAGAAAAGAATCCACTTTGATCAATCTTTTTTCAAAATGGATTCTTTTCTTGGCTGGACCTTAGTATAATCTAATTTATCTATAAACAAGACCACCATCAGTTATTATAGTTTGGCCAGTAATATAATCTGAATCATCTGAAGCTAAGAATGATACTAAATTAGCAACATCTTCAGGTGTTTGATATCTTTTAAGAGCAATTTCAGAAGAGAATTTTTCAAAAGCTTCCCCTGGTTTTAAATCATCGTTATATTTAACCATTTCCTCATCGATTCTATCCCACATTTTTGTTTTCGCAACACCAGGACAATATGCATTTACTCTAATTTTATATTTAGCTAATTCTTTAGCAGCTGAATGTGTGAAAGATTTAACAGCATGTTTAGTCGCAGAATATGTACCAAGCATTTCATATGATTCGTGGCCTGCTATACTACATGCATTAATGATTTTTCCTTTAGTTTCTTGCTTAATAAATTGGTCAGCGGCTGCTTGAGTGCCAAAAACAACACCATTAACGTTAATTTTGAATAATTTATTTAGCTGTTCTTCTGTAATTTCCAAGAATGGGGAAACTGCCTCAACACCTGCATTATTAACAAAAACATCTAAATGACCAAATTTATCTACTGCCTCTTTAACTAAATTGAATTGGTCCTCACGTTTTGATACATCCCCCTTAACACCGAAAACATTAAAGTTTTTTTCTTTGAATTCTGAAACAGTTTCATTTAGTAATGCTTCATTTATATCATGTAATACAACACTAAAGCCATCCTTGCATAGTCTCTCTGCTATACCTCTTCCTAATCCGCCTGCAGAACCAGTAACTATAGCTACCTTGCTCATAATCATTCTCCTTTTGTGAAAAAATTATAATATATTTTATCAAAGAACAACGGAAACTAAATTGTCATTCTCAATCGTAAAACAGATTTTTATTATTGTTTACTATTTCAGAATAAAAAATACGATGTTTTCTCACAAAAATTTTGCTTGCGCGCGCGTGCTAACCAATATCATGCGGCTCGTCTTTACAGGTTTTTTAGAAAATTTATGATTAAACTTCTTTCAGCGGCATGCCATACACTCCTGGAATACCGAAGTTTATGGGGAGTTCGTTTGTCGCGGGGAAACAATCGTAATACTATGATGTTTTTTGTTATGGACTTCTTAAATTTTCAATGATAGGAGATGGAAGGTATGGGAATTAAATTAGACATGGTAGGAATCGTTGTAAAAGATATGAAAAGAGCTTTAGATTTTTACCGCATTTTGGGCTTTGACATCGCGGAGGATGCCGATAAGGAAATACACGTTGAGGTTGATCAAAACGGTGTCCGGCTGGCCTTTGATACACAGGAACTCGCTAAAGAAGTTTATGGCGGCTGGAAGCGAGCCGGCAGGGCATCGTATTGAACTCGCTTTTCTGTGTAAAAGCGGCGAAGAAGTTGATTTTGTATAAAAAAATAATGGACCACTGATATATTGGACACCGCAAGCCCTGGGCTGCCGTTTGGGGACAACGGTACGCGATCGTTCAAGACCCCGATGGCAATTTCATTAGTTTATTTGCCTAGATGAATTGTTCTGCCTGCCGTTCTGTTGATTGAATGTCCCTTTATCAACACTGATATATTATTGCCCTCTTCATTGCTTCGGTGTCAGCAGGAAAATCGGCTATCAACCACTCTTCTTCATCCCTTCACCGAATTGGTGGAGGGCATTTTCCAGTTTGTCTGTTTATTCTCACTGCTGTTATCCGTCATATATGGATAATTCAAATTCAAATTAAACTATTCTCCTCATGGATTTGCAGAGGTTTCCATTGCAAATTGGTATTTTTGGTTGTGTTGATACTTCCGTTTTACCATATTCTGCTAAAGGTGTATTTTTATTTTTTGTGAAAAATAGGGTTTTGAACACGCTCTATTCCCATCTGCCGAATATGTTTCAAGTGAATATAAAGTGATCAGCAGATCTAACTATAAGACGAGACTTGAACAACGTTACCTTGTTTTATCAAGGCGTTATACTACAATCACTTTATCTTTTATACAGCAAGTCCGGTCTTGAGAGGATGGCATCATGTAGTCATTCTTTTCGCTACGGATCACGGCAGTAGTCCAAAAGTTTCAAAATAATCGTACCTCTAAAAATACCTCCTGGCCCTTTGCAGCCGGTTTATACGTAAAGAATCTCAACATTATTACTAAATCCCCAGAAAAAGATCTTTTTACGAATTGACCTCATAAAAAATAGGTATTTAATCGTCCTCCTTAATGAGGAATATTCAATGAATACAGAATATGGCGAAATATTGAATTAATTACCGATTAATGGTAATATTTTTCCAAAAGAGACCGGTATGAGATTCCCATGATCTCTATCAGGCTCTAAATGAAGAAAGAAGGGGTAAATATGAACACTGCGACTCTTCGTCACTACAGTATTTCGTAAGCGTCAAATAAAACCCACATTCTGTTCATAGGTCATCCGTGCGATAATCTTCTTAGAAATCAATTCGGGAGGT
>NZ_JBFEGN010000229.1:0-573 GCF_047228825.1 Siminovitchia jepli | reverse complement strand
AATGGGAAATCTCATCTTGAGGGGGGCTTCATGCTTAGATGCTTTCAGCACTTATCCCTTCCGCACATAGCTACCCAGCTATGCCTTTGGCAAGACAACTGGTACACCAGCGGTGCGTCCATCCCGGTCCTCTCGTACTAAGGACAGCTCCTCTCAAATTTCCTGCGCCCGCGACGGATAGGGACCGAACTGTCTCACGACGTTCTGAACCCAGCTCGCGTACCGCTTTAATGGGCGAACAGCCCAACCCTTGGGACCGACTACAGCCCCAGGATGCGATGAGCCGACATCGAGGTGCCAAACCTCCCCGTCGATGTGAACTCTTGGGGGAGATAAGCCTGTTATCCCCGGGGTAGCTTTTATCCGTTGAGCGATGGCCCTTCCATGCGGTACCACCGGATCACTAAGCCCGACTTTCGTCCCTGCTCGACTTGTAGGTCTCGCAGTCAAGCTCCCTTCTGCCTTTACACTCTGCGAATGATTTCCAACCATTCTGAGGGAACCTTTGGGCGCCTCCGTTACTCTTTGGGAGGCGACCGCCCCAGTCAAACTGCCTGCCTGACACTGTCTCCC
>NZ_JBFEGN010000228.1:0-581 GCF_047228825.1 Siminovitchia jepli | reverse complement strand
CCTTCCTTGAAGCCATCCATGCCGTTTTCACGGAAATGGTTACGTGCATGAACTTTCACGTTTTGTCCGCTGCGTCCAAAGTCTTCTCCCACTGCTTGAAAGGTACCATCTGCAACGGCATACAGCATCGCCGTACTTCCTGACTCTGTCAGCCTCTGATACGGTTTCAGCCAGGTCAACCGTTTCATAAATGTACGAGGGCAGTTGTTACACTTATAACGCGGATGCAAGAAAGAGTCATAAATCGGTGTCCCGTTATACGTTCCGCCAATTACGACTTTTGAATGATATTCATGAACGGACGTTGACCACATTCCGCAGTCGGGACAGCGATCACCATTATCAGGCAACAATAATTGCCGATGTAAGCCTGCATTGGGATAGCCAAAAGGAACTTCCTTTTCATGAGCAATGACAAATGGGACTGTTTCAGCTTCAGATTCCATGGTATAATGGTTAAGCATCCAAATCATCCTTTCGTATGGTGGGTTGGTACTTAACCATTACGACGATGATTTGGATTTTTCCTTTTTTATGTCGAATTTTGAACATTATTTTACCCAGACTTTGTTATTGAACCA
>NZ_JBFEGN010000227.1:0-608 GCF_047228825.1 Siminovitchia jepli | reverse complement strand
TGCCTCCACGGAAGCTGGCGCTCCCGTTTCCATGGCTCCTACCTATCCTGTACAAGCTGCACAGACAGTCCATATCAAGCTGCAGTAAAGCTCCACGGGGTCTTTCCGTCCTGTCGCGGGTAATGCGCATCTTCACGCATACTATAATTTCACCGAGTCTCTCGTTGAGACAGTGCCCAGATCGTTGCGCCTTTCGTGCGGGTCGGAACTTACCCGACAAGGAATTTCGCTACCTTAGGACCGTTATAGTTACGGCCGCCGTTTACTGGGGCTTCAATTCGAAGCTTCGCCTAAGCTGACCTCTCCTCTTAACCTTCCAGCACCGGGCAGGCGTCAGCCCCTATACTTCGCCTTGCGGCTTCGCAGAGACCTGTGTTTTTGCTAAACAGTCGCCTGGGCCTATTCACTGCGGCTTCTCAGGGCTTCTCACCCCAAAAAGCACCCCTTCTCCCGAAGTTACGGGGTCATTTTGCCGAGTTCCTTAACGAGAGTTCTCTCGCTCACCTTAGGATTCTCTCCTCGCCTGCCTGTGTCGGTTTGCGGTACGGGCGCCTATTGCCTCGCTAGAAGCTTTTCTCGGCAGTGTGGAATCAGGAACTTCGGTACTT
>NZ_JBFEGN010000226.1:0-623 GCF_047228825.1 Siminovitchia jepli | reverse complement strand
TACGACGATGATTTGGATTTTTCCTTTTTTATGTCGAATTTTGAACATTATTTTACCCAGACTTTGTTATTGAACCACTTTTATTTCGTTTTCCTTCATCTTTTTTAGTTCTCTTTCTTCCACACGTATGTCTCTTTTACCGTACCAAACTGCCGCTTTCATTCGGAAAAACCTCCTGTTCATGTATAAAGGCAAAATTAAGCAGTGTAGCGAATTATTTTTTTATTGTTATCAAGATCTCCCTGAGGTGATTGTTTTTAGGAAAAAATGACACCTCCATCAATCATGACGGATTGGCCAGTCATATAATCAGAGTCCTCCGAAGCCAGATAAGAAACGAATTTAGCAACATCCTCTGGGGTTTCCGGACGCCCCAGTGTGATATCTCCCGAAAATTTTTTGAAGGCTTCTCCCTTTTCAAGATTCATATAGTTAGCCATTTCCTCATCAATTTGATCCCACATTTTCGTTCCGACAATTCCGGGACAATATGCATTGACGGTAATGCCAAACTGTGCCAACTCCTGCGCGGCTGCCTGTGTAATGCCTCTACCCTGAAAATATAACTAACGAACTGCTAAAAAAAGCAATACTAAGCTAACCGGCTATACCCTAATTTCCAG
>NZ_JBFEGN010000225.1:0-642 GCF_047228825.1 Siminovitchia jepli | reverse complement strand
CCATGTCGGTTACAAAAGGTATTTTTCACCGTCAGTATCGTTTCCGAAACAACCGTCATTAGATATTACTTTTGACAGTTTATTCTGGGCACTTATAAATGGTCGTCCCGACTTATTGGATTTATATGGGGGAGTCCCCTATTTTGGAAATTGGTATCTCATCTTGTTGAATTATTTTCTATTTTCTTGCTATAGTTTTATTATTTTTAATAAAACTGATAAATATACTAGTGGGCATGGTGTTTATGTTATTCTTCGTGTTCAATCCAAAATGAAAATAATAATGCAAGCGATCTATCAAACGTTCATATTTGTTATTGTATGTGAGTTCATGAAAGTGGTTATATATATTTTTGCCTTGTTGATCGTATATAGACACTTCTATGTGGAGAGTATTTTCATTTTTGTGAATATGTTCTTTATCCACGCATTTTTCCTATTTATATTATTATTGATTCAAATCATGCTTGAATTTTTTGTTGATAGTAAACTAGCGCTTATATTTGTGCAAATGAGTTACTTACTGCTTATTCCGTTGAGTGATTTTATGAAAAGAATACTTGGGTGATTACAGCCATGCAATTGACCCAGTTGTGCCATCTTTTTGATCCACCTCTGCCATGAAATTGATCCACCTAAGAC
>NZ_JBFEGN010000224.1:0-644 GCF_047228825.1 Siminovitchia jepli | reverse complement strand
CATTCGACGGCTATTTTTATTTCAGAACTGCGAGTGGCAAACTATTGATCAAAATAAAGGTTGTTCAGTAAGCCCTACTTACTAAACGTTTGAAAAAACGAAAAGGATATGGGTAAAGCATTTTTTTATTATATGTAAATGGGTCCCTGTTCCCGTGCTGCTACAATTTGCATAATCTACAACAATGGAAGGTGCGTAGCTTTTGTTTTCAATTGTAACTATAGTTTGCCTGCAGGCTCTCACAGGACATACATGAAATAGGGGCTCCTATATCCATTTTAAGCCAAGAGCCTAAAGCAAGGAACATTTGGGCGCTCTTTTTGCAAGCTCTCCAGCCATTTTCCACTCTCCTGCATCCTCTGAATATTCTGTACTTAACACAATCTTCCAAACTATTTTATATTTATGCATTTAACGCTATAAGTCCTAAAAAGTCATAAAAGGACACCACAGAGGGCTTCTTATGGCTTTATGTATATTTTTATTAAAAAGTTTTTCAAATTCAATCTATGCACAATCTGAAACTCTGTTTTTTTAAAATAGAATCGAGTAGGAGGCTAATCATTTATTGATTAGCCGACCTCTCACACCACCGTGCATACGGTTCCGTACACGGCGGTTCAACCTTTTAAGTATCGGGACTG
>NZ_JBFEGN010000223.1:0-651 GCF_047228825.1 Siminovitchia jepli | reverse complement strand
AAAACAATCAAAAAGGGGGTGAATAGCTATGATTCGAGCTTCTTATTTTGTGTATAAACCAAATGATGAAATAAATATTATTTTATCTCAATTAGGGTATGCGGCAAGAAAGTTGTGGAATGTAGCCAATTACGAAAAGCGTAACTGGACAAAAGATAGCGGCAAACCGTTTCCTAATTGGTATGAACAGAAAAAGAGGTTAAAAGACCATTTTTGGTATAAAAACTTGCCTTCCCAATCTGCCCAGGAAGTGTTAAAGGTACTTCAAGAATCATGGGAATCCTTTTTTGAACTAAAAAAGACAGGAGGAATCGAAAATCCAAAGCCCCCAGGATTCAAACAAAAGAATTTTAATGTTAAGTTTCTGAATAATGGGTTCCGTATAGAAGAAAATCGGATAAGGTTATCCATTCCGGCAAAACAAAAATCTTATCTTCGTGAAAAGTTTGGGATTCAAGCAAAGTTTGTTTATGTCCCGATACCAAAACATATTAAAATAGGTAAAGTGAAAACAGTCGAAGTAAAACCGTTAGCCGATGGAGAATATAAAATTATCCTAGCTCAAGAACACAAAGATGTATCAACCAAAAATAATAGTAAGAAATTCATGTCTATTGATCTAGGGATTGCCAATGCTATAACCTGTTATGA
>NZ_JBFEGN010000222.1:0-655 GCF_047228825.1 Siminovitchia jepli | reverse complement strand
AATCACAGACCACCCGTTCAACGGGTGGTTTGACTCAGCCCTGTAAGGGCATGTTACTGGCAACGCCTTAAAGGCGTAGTTTCGCAAGCCGGTCATTGTCCTTAATTGTTAATTTTATCTTCTATCATGTCTGCTTCAGTTTGGTTTTTTATATACTTTTTAATAACCTCTTCATTTCTTCCTACTGTATCCACATAATATCCTTTTGCCCAAAAGTGTCTATTCCCTTTCCTCTTGTATTCCGGATGCCTATCAAATATCATTAGTGCGCTTTTACCTTTTAAATACCCCATAAATGTTGAAACACTAAGCTTTGGTGGGATTTTGACACATAAATGGACATGATCAATAGATACACTTCCTTCTACAATTTCAATTCCTTTATACTCACAAAGCTTTCTAATTATTTCTCGAACATCTTTTCTAAGTTGACCATACATGGTTCTCCGTCTATATTTAGGAATAAACACAATATGGTACATGCAATTCCACTTTGTATGTGATAAACTTGAATTATCCATAATGGATGTCCTCCTCTGCCCGACATTGGCTTGCGAAACCTTTGTCATTATAGCAGAGGAGGACTTTTTATCATACGTAAAGGTACTTCCGTTTCTGTTCTCCCACGCATAGCGTGGGGCTTAATTTGGAGTTA
>NZ_JBFEGN010000221.1:0-662 GCF_047228825.1 Siminovitchia jepli | reverse complement strand
ATTCGACGGCTATTTTTATTTCAGAAACTGCGAGTGGCAAACTATTGATCAAAATAAAGGTTGTTCAGTAAGCCCTAACTAATTGGACGAAAACGGGCGGGACGGCTGTCCATGACCCGGCCGGCAAGAGGGGATCTCCATATCCACAAACAAAGTAAACACGTCAACCGGAGCCATGACGACCGTTATCGATGAAAAATACACGTATGATGCCAACGGCAACCGTACGGAGATTGTTTACAATGACGGGAAGAAAGAGACATACACATACGATCATTTGAATCAGCTGATCCGTGAAACAAAGAAAGGCGGTTCCGTCAATGAATATCAATACGATGGATTCGGCAACGGGATTTTCAAAAGTTTGGCAATCAGGTTCCGTTACGTCGACCTATAACATGCTCAACCATCCTTATAATTTAGGCAGGGCAACAATGACTTTTTCCAATCTGCTTGTCCTTCGTTTTTTTCGGGAGCAGTGCCCTGCCGTAATGAAAGGTAGATGCGAATCAAACGTTTGATTCGTTTTAAGAGAAGGAAAACATGGACCAATGCTGCCAACTTCATCGGGATCTGTGAACTAGACTCAGCTTTGAGGAGTAAAAATTCTTCGAGATAATTCACTTATTTTACCCCCCCAAATTTTGATAAATATGGGATAA
>NZ_JBFEGN010000220.1:0-667 GCF_047228825.1 Siminovitchia jepli | reverse complement strand
GAAGTGAGGTTTTTTTGTTACCACGCTATAAGCTCTCCGGAACCCCCGGCATAGCCAGGGGTTTTCTAAACCATTAACAAAAAAATCTTCCGCACATGCGGAAGATTTTTGCTTGTTACAATAATGGATCTTTCTTCTCTTGATCAACAAGGACAAGAATTTTTCCCTCGTTTACATATTCGCTGTACTGTCGCGCCTCATCTTCCGGTATGCCCATTCCGATCAGGGCCCCCGCCAAACCGCCTACACTGGCGCCTGCCGCCGCTCCTGTTATTCCGGCAACGATTGGGCCGGCTGCAACAACCGGGCCGATTCCCGGAATAGCCAATGTTCCGAAGCCTGCCAATACGCCGCCGAGTCCACCAAGAACCCCTCCGGTTGCAGCTCCGGCCGCCGCTCCTTCCGGTGCCTTCGTATCTGTTTCTTCAGTAATATGATCGGCATCTTCTTTGTTTTTGCTGATGACGGAAATATCCTCGTTGCGGTACCCTTCCCTTTTCAATTTTTCTATGGCATGTACAGCTTCCCGCTCTGTATCATAATATCCGACAACATATTTTTCCTGCATACAATCTCCTCCTCTTTATGATATAGACTCTCGGCATTCGCCGAGTTAGATGGGTCAAAGGATCTCTTGACCCAACTGTTTGATTCCCCTCCTACTTTG
>NZ_JBFEGN010000021.1:0-44447 GCF_047228825.1 Siminovitchia jepli | reverse complement strand
ACCCTTGCATATAACTTCGACAAAAAAGGTAAAAAACCTTGTTAAAACAACATTTTTTTGTTATTCAGTAGACCCTATTATAGCATAAATGTTTAAAATGGCAAATCCCCAAAAAATTGTACTGGCTCCGCCAGAGATTGAACTCTTTGCTTGAAAAATGGCTGTACCGAAGGCACCTAAATGATGACTATATTGAAGAAGCATAACGATGCTCGAATACGACTATCTCATTGAATCTTTGGTACATTTCGCCAAGATCTGTATTAAGCTTGGTTTCGAAAGTAGAGATGGATCTTAATGGTTTATAAAGCATGCTTTATGACACATAGTATAATAGCTGTTTACTGACGGTAATAAAGCATGCTTTATAATTTTGAATTGTTTGATCCGAGAGGTATTCAATCGTTTGTTGAGCATGACCATTTACATGTATTGATTGTATAAATTTGCGATGTCGCCAGTTCTTTTTTTGAAGAGTGCAACAGTTTCGTATGAGGGGCTTAATACGAGCCGTCGGTTTGCAATCTCGTAAAACAGGCTCATTTTTCGATTATGGGATAACTGCTGTTCAATCAAATCTTTAAATTCCGATATAGAAAACATTACATCCCTTTAAATGACTTGCAACGTTCAACCAATGCCATCAGGTACCGTCTGAAATTCTGAACAAGACCATGGTTATGGCTCATGGTCTTGTTCAGATGCTTCAACTTATTTTATTACTTTTTCACAGCATGAATATAATGAATTGTTTCAAATGCCGTCAAATAATCATTACGATTGGTGAAATAAAGCTCATGAATATTAGCCGGTGATAAATGTTCATATATGAGCAAGCCTGATCTTTCCAACAACTTCTCCATTTCGGTGTAAGAAAAACAAGATTTCATTGGTTCTCCGCCTGCTGCAGCCATTTTTACCATATTTTCTACTCTGCTTGAAAATCCTTTCTCTTTAAAAAGTCTTTCGTCAGCATAGTCGAAGACGATCGAGCTCCCGGTTGGAACTTCGCCAAATAACTGATCGAGCAAGCTTGAAAGTTCGTCTTTCGTTAAATAATAAGAAACGCCCAGCAAGCTAAAAAATGTTTTTTTATAGTCAAATCCTTCCTCTATCACTTTTTCCCAGGAAAATGTTTTCGTGAAATCCATTGGGATAAAATGAAGGTTACCCGGTATGATTAAATCAGTTTCATCCAATTTTTTCTTTTTATACTCCTGCGTTGGCGGATGATCAATTTCAAATATTTGCAAGGTGTTTTCCAATTCAGGATGCCGAAAAGCATACGTATCTAAACCGGCACCGAGTATGACATATTGTTTTGCCCCCAGTCTTATTTCATTGCTTAATACTTTTTCGCAATACGCCGCACGCGCCAAAGGCGTCGGTGATAGCTGAACTTGTGTAATCCATTTTAATATTTCCTCAGGATGATCTTTATATTTTTCCGCAATTTCCTCGTTGAAAAATTGTATGCCTTGAACCATATTCTTTTCGATATCATGATATTCTATTTGTGAAATCAATTTTTTGGCGATATTGTCATCAAAAATTTTTGGTGTGTCAAATTCACTGTGATAAGCTCTCCCGAAAGCTGAAATGAGTGAAGTCAAACTGGATCTGCCGTTTTTCATCCAAAGACACTCCCTCTTTAAAAAAATAGAATTCCCTGGCCAGGGAACCCTATTTTAAACTATCATTTTAAAATTGTAAATTATAGCATAAATAAATTATTTTCTCAAGAAAAACGCATTGTGCGCAGCATCGAGGTCGATAGCAAAGGCTGGTACATCAAGCTACAATCAATGAGATCCGAACACCCCTACTGGAACCTCTATTGTTGCAGCGTCTTTTTTCGGCTTGATGGCCACTGTAGTTATGAAAATATCTTTTTTAATAAAACATCCATTTTCCTGCCAAAATATGAAGAAAACCGTAATTTAGCATACTATTTAATCCAGTGCCCTTGGTGTTTCTGGAGGCCTTTCAATATTGTACCTGCCATTATGGCCGGATTCATCAAGAAGAGAAGAGCTCTTGATAGCGTCCGATAGTGCCCTTATTTGGTACTAACAGAACCATTCTCATCATATTCTTATAAAGTGAGACTTCAATCAGTGAAGGTTAGGCCCACAGGATGTGGATCATGCAGGCGTTGCCACAACTGCGATCCTCTAATCGCCCACTGATTGTTAGCAAAACTTATCGGGCTTTTACTGGCAGTTATCCCCCGCCTTCGCTTCTTTGGATTTCCTCTAGCTTAGAGATGGGGGCTTACTGCCAGTTAATGCAGGAAAAAAGAAAACAATAAGAAGGAGTGTAAAGTTAGTTGATAAAGGTTCGTTTACGGCCCATTGTAAGTAAAATAAATTTGCCCACTGTTTTGAAAACAGCTATCCTTCCGGGTGACTCAATTGAAAGATTATTTATTGCAACTCAGACAGGAGAGATCTTTTACATAGGAAACTCAGGTTTAAGGACTTTTTTAGATATCGGTGCGCGAATCATAAAGCTGGGTGCTTCTGGTGGTGGATATGATGAGCGGGGATTGCTGGGGCTGGCGTTTCATCCAGAATTTTATTTTAACGGTCTGTTTTATCTTCATTATTCGGTAGCTGGAACACAAGGTCCGGGTGCTCTTCCCGAACCTTTTATGCCCAACCCGTGTGATCCCAAAACTTTAAACCTAAGATGGACTAATAGAGAAACCCAATATGATCATATCGATACAGTTGAAGAATGGGTTTTACAATCGAATGGACAACTTCAAAAACGACGGACATTACTTAACTTAAGAAGACCATTTTTTAATCATAATGGTGTCAATAGCTTAAACTTTTCACCTGAAACCGGAAAACTTGTTTTAACAACCGGAGACGGTGGGGCAGGCTATGATCCATTTAATTTAGCCTAGGATGATATGGAAATCGCTGGTAAAATCATTGAAATTGATGTAGGTAGGAATACATTTATCGATCATCCACCCGTAGTCACACGTTTTAATGAACTTCCCGTACCTATTCAGGAAACGCTTACGGTCATTGCCAAAGGGGTTCGCAATATACCAGGCATTTCATTCCAAAGGTTTTATCATCAGTATATCAAATATGTGGGAAATGTCGGACAGGATTTGGCAGAGTCGATTTTTTCATTCGTTTATTATAAACCAATACCGGTTCCCCAGCTTATTCCAGCTTCTTTAAGAAACATTGAAACGGACCAAGAAGAATTGATTAACCTTGGCTGGCGGGGATGGGAAGGTGCTTTTCCTACTTCAATTATAATGGGCTGCTCTGCAAATCCGACTCTGGATGAGAAAACAATTGCTTATTACAATGAAGCAGTAAAAACATCAACAAAGCGTCTCCAGCCCTTAACTACTTATTATCACAAAGATCCCCGAACCCAAAAGTTTGGAGGAACAGCACTTACTGGGGTGCAAGCCTATATGGGGAATGGAATCCCCGGTTTAACAGGAAGCGTTGTGTTTACCGATCTTGCGCGGCATGAAGAATCTCAATCTCCGGCAAGAGGGGTTTTAGCTTTTGCCAGGGTAAGAACAGATTGTAAGCTAAGCGACTTTAACGTAATTAAAACCGATGATCATTTTGGGTCTCAATCGGCTTACTACGTTAATATTGGAACGAATCTGGATCAAACCAGGCTATATTTGGGAGTTTATGGCTCAATGAAGGTGACTGATTTTAACCAGGGTACTGTTTTTGAAATTGTTCCGGATTCATAAAGATGGACATACAAAAAAGTTATGTATGAAAAGGAGAAACAACTAATGTATTGGTTTAGCATTTTATCACATGAACCATACAAGCTTCACCAATATTTTAAATCGCTTTCTTATTCTAAAAAGCTCGTATTAACCGCCCTTCTTTCAGCACTTGCGGCTACCCTGCAGTCAACCGGAAACCTGCTGCCCGGTGTCGGGTACTTCATTAGTCCTTTTGCCACTGCCCCTATTTTGATTTGTACCTTGGTATCTATTCCCTTGGGTCTTCAAAGTTACATTTTAACAGTTCTATTACTCATTTTTATCCAGCCTGGTGAATTTTTTGTTTTCACGTTTACAACAGGGCTTGTAGGATTAGGGATCGGGATAGCGATTCCCATTTTAAAAAGACGAATCGGCATCATCATTTTTACCTCTTTCTTATTGTGGTGCGGTATTTGTTTCCTTTTATATATTGTCCGTTTTCCTGTTTTAGGACCTTTCACAAGTACATCTCCTACCTTAAGGGTTATAGGTTTTATTTACATTTTTTCTTTTATATTTAGCTGGGGATGGGTTGAAATAAGCAGGATTATCTTTAAGAAATGGTATAAATTGATGGGGAAAATATAGGGAAGCAAAATTAGGCCGTTGCCCGAATAAGAAAAAATGCGCTTCCCCATACGTTTCGACTAACCTTAATCAGGCAGCGTCAAAAAGTCTCATTCGACATATTTCGGGGGCTTGACCACAGGCACGCACAACGCATTCGACATATTTCGGGAGTGACAGGACGCACAAAACCGGCCCCCATACGGACAGCCGGTTTTGGTTATTAAAGCTTTAGTTCCCCCATGCGCAGTAGTTCAACGACAGCTTGAGAACGCCCCTTGACTCCTAGCTTTTGCATGGCATTGGATATATGATTCCGAACCGTTTTTTCACTGATAAACAGTTCGCTTGCGATTTCCTTTGTGGTCTTATCCTGAACTAACAGCTCGAAAACTTCTTTTTCTCTTTTCGTGAGCAGTGGTTTATGAGTGAAATCGTTCTCCTTCAACTATTGTAACCCTCCTTGCCTTCGCCAGCTTAAACCGTGGGGATGGGTATTTTACTTGTCACCACATCATATGTGAATAAAATAATGTGAGTGACATGTTGAAGGCAAGAAAAGGATAAATAGGCGAACAAGCACTTTTTTCCGCGCTTATTCCCGGGATGAATGTTCTCTGCATCTTCTTTAAACAGAAAAAATGAAATAATAGCGGATAACAGGGCAGCTCCTATGCCAAGATATGTGCGGATATTGGGCTCAATGTCCGTGTAATACTTGTTGAGCCACCACATTGACAGAAAATAAACGATTATCCCAATCGGGAGAGCGAACAAGGCGATTCTCTTCATTGTCAACTTCCTTTATAAGAATATGAATCCGGGAGTTCATTCGTTTCATGCATATTTTCGGCTTTTATGAAGACATCAATTTATTCTTCATTTCGTCCGTCCACGGAACACTTTTTCCTGTCTTTCTGGAAACTTGCACCATGGCGCCCCTTCCCGTAAAACATGGGGAACCGTCTTCACGTGTTCCAAGGTAGTGGAGATCAACAGAAGAATTTCCGATTTCATTTACTTTCACATATATTTTCAACAGTTCATCAAAATAAACTTGGGCCATGAAATCACATTGCAGATCAGCGACAACCGGCATCGTTTCATGTTCTTTCTGCACCCACTCCTGCATAAACCCTTTTTCCTTGAAAAAAGCAATACGGGCCTGCTCAAAATAAACAAATGGAACTGTGTTGTTTAAATGGCCGAACATATCCGTTTCGGAAAAGCGGACCTTCACTTCCTGGTAAAAAGAAAATTCATTTTTCCACTCATTAAAATGATAAATATAATTTATTCGGGACATCACTTTTCTCCTTTAAAAAACAGCAGTTTCCACATGGGGAAACTGCTGTTGCTGAAATTTACCTTCTTCCTTAATCCACCATATGGTCGCTTCCGAAGAAGTTTTTAAACATTTGAATGTTGGTTGCACGGTTCATTGCAGCGATGGAAGTGGTCAATGGAATACCTTTAGGGCAGACTTGCACACAGTTTTGCGAGTTGCCGCAGCCGCTGATTCCGCCATCTCCCATCAATGCTTCCAAACGTTCGTCTTTGTTCATGGCCCCCGTTGGGTGGGCATTGTAAAGACGCGGGAGTGAAAGGAGTGCTGGACCGATGAAGTCGGATTTGCTGTTCACGTTCGGGCATGCCTCCAGGCAAACACCGCAAGTCATGCATTTGGAAAGCTCATATGCCCATTGGCGTGTTCTTTCCGGCATCCGCGGGCCCGGTCCGAGGTCATAGGTGCCGTCAATGGGAATCCATGCTTTGATGCGTTTCAATGAATCAAACATTCTGCTGCGGTCAATGACCAAGTCGCGTACTACCGGGAACGTATCCATCGGTTCCAAGCGGATCGGCTGTTCCAATTGATCAACGAGTGCCGTACACGATTGGCGCGGTTTTCCATTGATTCTCATGGAGCAGGCGCCGCACACTTCTTCCAGGCAGTTCATGTCCCAGGCAACAGGTGTTGTTTTTTCCCCTTTTGCATTTACCGGATTCCGGCGAATTTCCATCAAAGCCGAGATGACGTTCATATTGGGTCTATATGGCAGTTTAAACTCCTCTTTATAGGGCGGCGAGTCAGGATGATCTTGACGAGTTATGATAAAAGTAACTGTTTTGTTTTCACTCATCCCTAGTTCTCCTCTTTCTTTTTAGTATAGTCGCGTTTCCGAGGCTGGATTAATGAAACATCTACGTCTTCGTAGCTGAATTCAGGCTCGTTTTTGCTCGGGTTGTACGTCGCCATTGTCGTTTTCAACCACTCTTCATCGTTGCGGTCAGGGAACTCGGGCTTGTAGTGCGCTCCGCGGCTTTCGTTGCGGTTTAAAGCTCCGAGCGTAATAACGCGTGCAAGCTGCATCATGTTCCAAAGCTGTCTTGTAAAGAGTGCCCCTTGGTTGCTCCATTTGGCTGTATCATTGATGTTGATGTTTTTCCAACGTTCCATTAATTCAAGAATTTTATCGTCTGTTTCTTTTAGGTTTTTATTGTAACGGACGACCGTTACATTATCTGTCATCCACTCGCCAAGTTCTTTATGAAGGACATAGGCATTTTCCGTACCGTCAAGCGACATGATTTCAGACCATTTATCATCTTCTTTTTTAACAGCTGAATCAAATAGAGTAGAAGATAAGTCTTCTGCTGTTTTGTCCAGGCCATTTACATATTTCAATGCCTCAGGGCCTGCGACCATACCGCCGTATATGGCTGACAACAAGGAGTTTGCACCCAGGCGGTTCGCTCCGTGCTGCGAATAGTCGCATTCTCCGGCTGCGAACAATCCTTCAATATTTGTATGTTGTTCATAGTCAACCCACAGGCCGCCCATGGAATAATGAACAGCAGGGAAGATTTTCATTGGTACTTTACGCGGATCATCACCCGTAAATTTTTCGTAAATTTCAATGATACCGCCAAGCTTGACATCAAGCTCATGGGGATCTTTATGGGATAAATCCAGGTAAACCATGTTTTCTCCGTTAATGCCGAGTTTTAAGTCTACGCATACATGGAAAATTTCCCGCGTAGCGATATCACGCGGAACAAGGTTCCCGTATGCCGGATATTTTTCCTCGAGGAAATACCAAGGTTTTCCGTCTTTATAAGTCCAGACACGGCCGCCTTCACCACGGGCAGATTCACTCATTAAGCGGAGCTTGTCATCACCGGGAATGGCAGTCGGATGGATTTGAATGAATTCTCCGTTGGCATAGGCAGCACCTTGCTGATATACAATGGATGCGGCAGAGCCGGTGTTAATGACGGAGTTCGTGGATTTTCCAAAGATGATTCCCGGTCCGCCAGTCGCCATGATGACAGCATCGGCAGGGAATGATTGAATTTCCATTGTCGTCAAATTTTGGGCAACAATTCCGCGGCAAACGCCTGCATCATCCTGGACAATGCCAAGGAAATCCCAGCCTTCAAATTTGTTGACAAGACCGGCAACTTCATGGCGGCGAACTTGCTCATCAAGTGCGTATAACAGCTGCTGGCCTGTCGTAGCGCCCGCAAATGCCGTTCTGTGGTGCTGTGTCCCGCCAAAACGCCGGAAATCGAGCAACCCTTCAGGCGTTCTGTTAAACATGACGCCCATTCTGTCAAGCAGGTTGATGATGCCGGGAGCGGCTTCACACATTGCCTTTACAGGCGGCTGGTTTGCCAGGAAGTCTCCGCCGTAAACTGTATCATCAAAATGGATCCATGGGGAATCCCCTTCCCCTTTCGTATTTACGGCCCCGTTAATTCCGCCTTGGGCACACACCGAGTGTGACCGTTTTACGGGTACAAGCGAAAATAAATCCACGGGATGTCCTTGTTCTGCAATTTTTATGGTTGCCATCAAGCCGGCCAATCCACCGCCGACAACGATAATTTTACCCTTGCTCATCGTGTGGTTTACACTCCTTTTTTCCTACTTGTTGTTTCGATATCCGCTATCCATAAATAAAAAAATCAGTTCATTACAAAACAAAGGCTAACGCCGCGCGGACTCCAATAATCGAAAGAATCACGAAAAATACCCCCATCACCCAAGTTGAAATGTATTGGGAACGCGGTGACTGGGTGATGCCCCACCGAACAAGGAAGGACCATAGTCCGTTGGATAAATGGAAAGTCGCAGACAAAATTCCAATAATATAAATGATGAGCATGATAGGATTGGACAAAATGTCCTCCATCATCTGGAAGTCCACTTCTGCCCCTAAAGCAGCCTGGATACGGGTTTCGTATACGTGCCAAGCAATAAAAAATAATAAAATGATACCCGATATTCTTTGGAGCGTGAACATCCAGTTTCTGAAATAGCTCAGCCTCACTGGATTGTTGTCTGCTGTGAAAGCGATGTAAATCCCGAGAATGGCATGAAACAGCAGCGGTATGTAAATAATGACGAATTCCAAGATAATGATAAATGGAAGATTTCCGACAAAACCTGCTGCCCTGTTATATGCATCTTCTCCCAAAGTAGCGAAATGGTTGATGAATAAGTGTTGCACCAAAAAGACCCCGACTGGAATCACTCCTAGCAAAGAATGCAGCCTGCGCCAATAAAACTCATTTTTTCCTGCCACAATTTACCCTCCCTTAATACTTTTAGCGTACTCTGACAGTCATTACAAAATGCGGATGTCGAATAACACAAATTTTTGTAACGATTATGTAACCATATAACATTCTACTCCCCTGTTGATGCCTCGTCAAGGCAAGGGAATCCATAATTGAATAGCCCTTCCCCTTGTCATATATTTTCCCTACAGAAATTAAAAATCGTTTATAATAGAACCAAGCAAAGAGAGGGGAATGAATTGTGGAATCTCTAACCAAAAAAAAACATATTACTGAAGGGGAAAAAGGTCCAAAGGAAGTGCCCATGTTTGCCTATGAACTGCTAAGAGATGTCCTCATTCCGGATTTACTTGGCGATGATATTTTTGAAATTTCTTATTGGGCGGGGAAAAGCCTGGCCAGAAAGTTTCCCCTTTTATCGATTGATGAAGCCTTGGCGTTTTTTTCTGAAGCTGGATGGGGCCATTTGCGAATCGTTCATGAAAAAAGAAACGAATACAAGCTTGAATTGAGCGGCAGTATCGTTCAAAGGCGGCTGCAAATGAACTCACAACCATGCTTCCGCCTGGAATCGGGATTTATCGCCGAACAAGTGCAGACGCTGAAACAGGCAGTGGCGGAGGCATTTGAAGAGATCAACAAAAAACAATTAAAAGTAATGATAACCGTCCGCTGGGATGAAAAAGATCCCCTGGGCTCCTGAACGTGTACTGCGCTGAAATGAACCCATCTTATTTATAGGGTTCCCGACATTCGAAAGAATAGCCTGCTTTTGTTTTTGGAAGCAGGCTTCTTTCCTGTATTTTATTTTTCCACCGGCTGCAAAAGCCCCAGCTCAAATGCGTCATGCAAACTTTGTGCAGCTTCTGTCATATGAACGGAATCAACAACGGCAGACACTTTGATTTCAGATGTGCTGACCATTTTGATTTGAATGTTTTTATCTGCAAGCACCTGAAACATTTTGGCGGCTACCCCCGGATTGGATACCATGCCCGAGCCTACGATGGAAACCTTGGCCAGGCCCGTCTCGCACTCAATATGGTCAAACCCGATCGCATCCTTTTCTTTTTCCAATACACTAACTGCTTCCCGGCGGTCTTTGTTTTTAATGGAAAAAGACAAATTTGTTTTGCCGCCTTCAATTTGGCTTTGAATAATGATATCGACATCAATATGATTGGCTGCCAATGTAGAAAAGATGGCCGGCAGTCCGGCAATTTCATTTTTTAATCCAAAAACGGTCATTCTTGTAATTTGATCTTCAAAAGCGACTCCGCGAACAATGAGATTTTTTTCCATCGATACTTCCTCCTCAATCACAGTTCCTTCTTCATGTTCCGTGCTGGAGCGGACTTCCAGGCTGACGTGATGATTTTTGGCAAATTCAACCGCCCGCGGATGTAAAACACCTGCGCCCAAATTGGCCAATTCCAGCATTTCATCGTATGAAATGGATGAAAGCTTGCGTGCTTGCGGTACGCAGCGGGGATCTGAAGTGAATACGCCGGTTACGTCCGTGCATATTGAACAGCGCTCGGCACCAAGGGCTGCAGCAAGCGCCACCGCTGTTGTATCGGATCCGCCTCTTCCAAGGGTAGTAATTTCACCGTCTTCGGTTACACCCTGAAAGCCGGCTGCTACAGCAATTTTTCCTTGACCAAGAATTTCTTCAAGATAAGCCGTTTTTACATCTACTATTCTTGCATTGCTGTGGACTTTTTCTGTCACGATGCCGGCCTGCCAGCCTGTCAGAGAAACGGCCTCCTCTCCCATTTCAGTCAGCGCCATCGTCAGCAAAGAGATCGATACTTGTTCGCCAGTTGTCAAAAGCATGTCCATTTCACGCTTGGCCGGGTTGTCTGTAATTTGGCTGGCCAGCTCCAGCAGCTGGTCAGTCGTTTTTCCCATTGCAGATACAACGGCGACGACGTTTTTTCCATTTTTCTTAATATCGATAATCCGTTTTGCCGCCTGCTTGATTTTATCTGTCGTACTTAATGATGAGCCGCCAAACTTGATGACGATTGTTTCCATTTGCATGCCTTCTTTCTTTACTCAATAATAAAAAAAGCAATGAGAAGCCAATCTCATTGCTTGTGATACACGATTATACATCATATCGAACGTCACAACGTGAGATAGCCCTCCAGCATGAACTGATCATGCTGACAATCCTGCATTTATTCAATACAGAACCAGCGAAAATAATCATGGGGTTATTTTCACTTCGGCGATCCTTCCCTTTCACCATTCCTCCTCGAAGCCCATGCTTCTCTGAATGACTACTCTTTAAGGTTCGCGCCTCTATCAGTTTGTTGAATTTGACTCATTATAGCATGCAAAACGGAAACATTCAACTTTGCTCTTCAATTTTTTCTTTCAATTTTTCGGCAACAGGCCGCGGAATGCCGATGTTCGCAAAGTCTTCCAGCGATGCTTCTTTCATTTTTTTCAGTGAGCCGAAATGGCGGAGAAGGAGCTTTTTCCGGGCGGGTCCTACACCCGGCACTTCATCCAATGCGGATTGAAAGGCACTTTTCCCTCTTAGCTGCCGGTGAAAAGTAATGGCAAACCGATGAACCTCATCCTGAATCCGCTGGAGCAAATAAAATTCCGGGCTGTTGCGGCCCAATTCCACCACTTTCAGCGGATCCCCGAACAAAAGCTCGGAAGTCCGGTGTTTTTCATCTTTCGCAAGTCCCGCAACAGGAATCTCCAGTCCCAATTCATTGATTAATATGTCTTTTGCCGCCTCGATCTGCCCCTTGCCCCCGTCAATAAGGATCAAATCCGGCAAGGGCAGGTTGTCCTTTAACACCCTCGTATACCTGCGGCGGACGACTTCGCGCATCGATTCATAATCGTCCGGCCCTTCAACCGTCTTGATTTTGTATTTGCGGTATTCTTTTTTATCCGGTCTTCCGTTGATAAAGACAACGAGGGCGGAAACCGGGTCGGCCCCTTGAATATTGGAGTTGTCAAATGCTTCTATGCGATAAGGGGGATAAATCCCCATCGCTTTTCCCAGTTTTTCAACTGCGCCGATCGTCCGCTCTTCATCCCTTTCAATGAGGGCAAATTTGTCATGCAGCGCCATTTTGGCATTTTTTTGGGCCAGCTCCACCAGATCTTTCTTTAGACCCCGTTTCGGCTTCAGAATTTTCGTGCCGACAAGCTGCTCGGCAAGCCTCTCATCGACCGATTGGGGAAGAAGAATTTCTCTTGGTTTAAAATGCTGCGCCTGCAAATAAAACTGGCCGAGATAGGTCAAAAATTCTTCTTCTTCCTCTGCGTAAACCGGAAAAAGGGAAACATCCCTCTCGATTAATTTGCCTTGTCTGATGAAAAAAACCTGTACACACATCCAGCCTTTGTCAATCCAAAAGCCAAATACATCCCGATCGGTAAAATCGGCAGAAATAATCGTTTGCTTTTCCATTGTCGCTTCAATATGTGCTATTTGGTCACGATATTCTTTTGCCCGTTCGAATTCAAGATTGTTTGAAGCCTCATACATTTTGTTTTCCAGCTCTTTTTTTACAGTTTTATAACCACCGTTTAAAAAACGGGTAATTTCATTTGTCAGCTGTTTGTAGGTTTCCCCGGACACTTCATTCACACACGGCGCCAAGCACTGTCCCAAATGGTAATAAAGGCAGACCCTGTCCGGAAGGGCCTGGCATTTCCGAAGCGGATACAGGCGGTCTAGCAATTTTTTCGTTTCATTGGCTGCCTGCGCATTCGGATAGGGGCCAAAATACTTGCCTTTATCCTTTTTTACCTTCCGTGTAATGATCAGCTGCGGGTGGCGTTCATTTGTCAGTTTAATGTAAGGATAGCTTTTATCATCTTTTAAGAGGACATTGTATTTGGGCGAATGCTTTTTGATTAAGTTCATTTCCAAAATGAGCGCCTCAATATCGGATGATGTCACGATATATTCGAAGTCTTCTATTTCGGATACAAGGCGCTGTGTTTTCGTATCGTGTGATCCTGTAAAATAAGAGCGGATACGGTTTTTTAAAATTTTTGCCTTCCCTACGTATATAATGGTTCCGTGCCTGTCTTTCATTAAGTAACAGCCGGGAAGATCAGGCAAAATTTCCAGCTTGTGTTTGATGGTATTGTTCAATTACTATCCCTCCCGGTGCCAAGACTTAATCAGAAAAAAATCCGAGCTTGTTTGCTCGGATTTCACTTCGGGTTTACAAATGTTTGTTGACTAATTCGGCCAGCGCTTCTTTCGGCTGGAAGCCGACCGTTTTATCCACTACTTCGCCATCCTTCATGACAAAGAGAGTCGGAATGCTCATCACGCCGTATTGGCTGGCAGTTTCCTGGTTTTCATCAACATTTACTTTGACAATTTTTGCTTTGTCTCCCAGTTCACCGTCAAGTTCTTCAAGAACAGGAGCAATCATTTTACAAGGCCCGCACCATGGTGCCCAAAAGTCTACAAGAACGACGCCGCTCCCGGTTTCAGATGCAAAGTTTTGATCAGTTGCATTCACAATCGCCATTTTTTTACCTCCTAATAAACTATCCGAAGCTAACGCAAGTATATCATCAGGCGTCAAAACGTGCTAACATTTTGCCTGCCTTTAGTATACCCGAAGCATGAGGGATTACACACGTTCTTAAGAGGATGCAGACTTGATTTTCCTGAATTCTTCCGTCAATAAAGGAACGACTTCGAACAAGTCTCCCACGATGCCGTAATCGGCCACACTGAAAATCGTTGCTTCCGGGTCTTTGTTAATGGCAACAATTACTTTGGAGTTTGACATGCCCGCCATATGCTGAATGGCACCCGAAATTCCGCAGGCAATATACAAATCCGGTGTGACCACTTTGCCGGTTTGTCCGATTTGGAGCGAATAATCACAGTAATCTGCATCGCATGCGCCGCGGGAAGCGCCAACAGCACCGCCGAGCACGTCGGCCAATTCCTTCAGCGGTTCAAAGCCTTCGGCACTTTTTACGCCCCGTCCGCCCGCAACGATCACTTTTGCTTCCGACAAATCGACGCCATCGCTTGCTTTTGTGACAACTTCCTTGACAATTGTACGGAGATCTTTTATTTCCGCGGAAATAAATTCTGCCTCGCCGTTTTTCGAAGGGTCTTTTTCCAAACTGTCGATATTATTCGGGCGGATCGTAATCATGAGCGGGTCTTCCTTGCTCACCACTTTTTCAAACGCCTTTCCCGAATAAATCGGGCGGGTAAACACCCATTCACCGTTATCTTCCTCAATTGCCGTTATATCTGATATTAAACCGGCATTCAGCTTATTGGCTATTTTCGGGGATAAATCTTTTCCAAGTGCCGTATGGCCGAAAACAATTCCATCCGGCTCTTCTTGATTTACCACTGCCATGAAGGCTTGGGAATATCCGTCCGGTGTGTAATGTTCGAGCTTTTCGTCTTCGATGGCTACGACCCGGTCTGCACCGTATTGAAAAAGTTCATTTGCTTGATCTTTAACGGAGTGGCCGATCAGTACAGCCGTTACCTCACCGCCCGGGGCCATTTTTTTCCCGGCAGCAATGGCTTCAAATGAAACATTTCTTAATATGCCTTCACGCAATTCCCCAAGAACCAACACTTTTTTTGCCATCACCAATAACCTCCTGTTTCTCTATAGGATCCGAAATCAGTTAAATCACTTTGCTGAGCAAACCTGCCAATTCTTTTACCTGGTCGTGAATGTCTCCTTCCAAAATGCGGCCTGCCTCTTTTTTCGGCGGAAGGAATATGTCGACCGTTTTTGTTTTGGCTTCAACGTCATCCTCATCAAGGTCCAAATCATCCAGCTCCAGTTCCTCAAGCGGTTTTTTCTTGGCTTTCATGATTCCCGGCAAAGAAGGGTAGCGCGGGTCATTCAGTCCTTGCTGGGCAGTTACGAGCAAAGGAAGGGATGTTTCGATCATCTCGGAATCGCCTTCCACATCACGGACAATTTTTACGCTCTCGCCATCAATTTCAAGTTTCGTAATCGTTGTCACACATGGAATATCGAGTATGTCTGCAACACGGGGGCCAACTTGTCCGGACCCTCCGTCAATCGCAACATTTCCGGCCAGAATAAGGTCAGGTTTCTTGTCTTTCAAATATTCACCCAAAATTTGCGCGACGGTAGCTTGGTCATATTCGTCCAAATCATCTTCGATGTTAATCAAAGCCGCTTTATCCGCACCCATGGCAAGGGCTGTACGCAATTGCTTTTCGGATTCTTCATCCCCAACCGTTACGACTGTCACTTCCCCGCCGTGATCGTCACGGACGCGAATCGCTTCCTCAATCGCATATTCATCATACGGATTGATGATAAACTCGGCACCTTCTTCATCAATTTGGCCGTTTGAAATTGTAATTTTCTCTTCGGTATCAAATGTCCTTTTCATCAGTACAAAGATATTCATTCTATAACCCTCCCAATCTTTCAAAATCAAAAGCTGTTATTCGCCTGTGAATTTGGGTTCCCTTTTCCCAATAAATGCTGAAATGCCTTCCTGGCCGTCTTTTGAATCGAAAAGTTCGCCAAATCTCCTGGCTTCCAGTTTTAATCCTTCCTCATACTGCCCGCTTTTTCCATGATGAAGCAACTCAATGGCAGCCCTTAAAGAGAGCGGGCTCTTTTGTGCAATACTGTGCACCATTCTTTTTGCTTTTTCCAACAATTGTACTTCCGGATAGGCGTGATTTGCAAGTCCCCATTTAACAGCTTCAATTCCCGAGATGGGCTCGCTCGTAAACAACATTTCCGCTGCCTTTGCAGTTCCCACATAACGCGGAAGCCGCTGGGTTCCCGCGAAACCCGGGATTAATCCCAGGTTCAGCTCCGGCAAGCCGAGCTTGGCGTTTTCACTTACGAGCCTGATATGGCACGCCATGGCGAGTTCCAGCCCTCCTCCAAGTGCAGCACCGTGAATTGCGGCAATAACAGGCTTGGGGAAGTTCTCAATTTTCTCCAATACCTCCTGCCCGTTTCGTGCAAGTTCAGCAAAGGATGCGCCGCTTTCAACTGTTGTGAATTCTTTTATATCGGCACCGGCAGAAAAAAAGCGGCCCTCGCCATATAAAAGAACTGCTCTCGTTTGCGAATCATGTTCGAGCTCTTCGAACACTCCGGCAAGCTCCTGCATCATTTGCCGGGACAATGCATTTGCGGGCGGCCGTTCCATCTTCAGAAACGCTGCATTCCCTTCTTTGGCGACAGTGACGAACTCCATTATGTAGTCCCCCTTTGTGATCCACTGCTTTTTGATTTACACCCGTTTAGTATCAATTCATGTACCTTCGGGGCAAGTTCAACCAAATCATATTTATGCTCATTCAAAACCCACGTTGTGGCCGTCTCGTCCATTGTGCCAAAGATCATTTGCCTTGCCAGCCGGATATCCAGGTCAGCGGCAAACTCCCCGTTTTCTTTTCCGACGGTCAAGATATGATCGATAACCTGTAAATATTCTTTCAGCACTTCGTTAATTTTGAAGCGAAGCGTCTTATTGGATTGCCGTAATTCCAGTTGTGTGACGATTGCCAAGTAACGGTCTTCAGACAAAATCTGAAAGTGGTTTTGAATCATCACTAATAACTTCTCCGCCGCTGTTTCTTTTCCTGCTGCCACTTCATTTATTTTTTGTACAAACATGCCCATTTTCTCTCTAAAAACAGAAATAAGCACATCTTCTTTGTTTTTAAAGTAAAGATAAATCGTCCCATCCGCAACGCCTGCCTGACGGGCAATTTTCGAAATTTGGGCTTGATGGTAACCATTTTCGGCGATTACCACCACAGCCGCCTCAATAATTTGTTTATATTTTGGTCTGTTTCTTTTCACACGTTTCACCTTCTGCACCGTAAAATGAATGATTGTTCATTCATAATTCTATCCTAAAGGTTCATTTTTCATCTGTCAAGCAAAACTGTGCAGAAGAAAAGAGCCAGCCGGCTCCAACAAAGGACTTAATCATTGACCAAACGACTGAGAGAACATTTTCTCAGGTATGGATCCATACAAGTCAACTGAAGGAGTCTATCCAAGTTTTTCATCCTGTGTCAATTTATTTCTTTCTTCATCCACCAATAAGCGGCGCAAAAACTTTCCTATGGCAGTTTTGGGCAATTCGTCCCGAAATTCATAGATTCTCGGAACTTTGTATGCGGCGAGATGCTTTCTCGAATATTCATCAAGTTCCTTCTCTGTTACTTTCCGGCCTTCCTTCAAAACGATATAAGCTTTCACGGTTTCACCCCTGTAAGGGTCGGGAACACCGGCAACAACCACTTCCTGAACGGCGGGATGTTCATAAAGCACTTCTTCAACCTCGCGCGGATAAATATTAAATCCGCCGGCAATGATCATGTCTTTTTTCCGGTCAACGACGTAAAAGTAGCCTTTTTCATCCATATACCCAAGATCTCCGGTTAATAACCAGCCATCTTTAAACGTATTTTCCGTTTCATCGGGCATGTTCCAATAACCCTTCATGACTTGAGGGCCTTTAACGGCAATCTCACCGACTTCACCCGGCGGCAGCGGGCTGCCCGTTTCCATGGAAAGGATCACTGCTTCTGTGTCGGGCCAAGGCACGCCGATGCTTCCTCTTACCCTTTCCTGATCCCATAAAAAGTTCGCATGGGTTACAGGGGATGTTTCAGTCAGGCCGTATCCCTCTACAAGCTTTCCTCCGGTGATTTTCTCAAATTTTTCCTGCACTTCCACAGGAAGGGGGGCAGACCCACTAATACAGGACTCAATGGAGGAGAGGTCATATTTTTTAATGTCCGGATGATTTAAAAGCCCAATATACATTGTTGGCGCCCCCGGGAAAAGCGTGGGCTTTTGTTTGTGAATTGTTTTTAAAGTCGTTTCCACATCAAATTTTGGCAAAAGAATGATTTTATACGCTTGCATCACGCCCAAAATGAGGACTGTCGTCATTCCATATACATGAAAGAATGGCAGGATGCCGAGAATGCTTTCTTTCCCTTTCTTCATTTTGTAAAGCCAGGCATCACATGCAGTGGCATTGGCAATCAAATTTTTGTGCGTCAGCATGACTCCCTTCGGATGTCCGGTAGTGCCTCCCGTATACTGGAGGAGTGCCAGGTCGTTTTCAAAATCAAATGCCGTTTCCACCGGCTTTCCGGTTGATTCGGCCATAATCCTTTGAAACAGGTGTTGGTTGCCTTCGTGTTTAACGTTGACAACTATCCCGGTTTGCTTTTTTTGGATGAACGGATAAATCATATTTTTTGGAAAAGGCAAGTAGTCTTTGATAGCGGTTACAATAATATGTTTCAGTTTTGTATCATTCTTGATTTTGGCAATCCTGGGATATAGCACGTCAAGGGCAATGATGGCAACGGCTTCTGAATCTTTCATTTGGTATTCCAATTCCCGCTCAGTATACAGCGGGTTCGTCTGCACGACGATGGCGCCAGTGTATAAAATGCCGTAGTAGCTGATGACACCCTGCGGGCAGTTCGGAAGCATAATCGCAACGCGATCACCTTTTGTCACACCGATCGCTTTCAGGTAATTGGCCATTTTTAGGGAACTTTCATAAACTTCTTTGTAGGACATTTCTTTACCCATAAAATGAATGGCCGTTTTATCAGGGTAAAGTTGTGCAGTTTCAGTCAAATATTGCTGGACCGGTTTCTCTTCATATGAGAGCGTTTTCGGAATTTCGTCAGGGTAGAGCTTTAACCAAGGTTTCATACAAATCCAATCCCCCTTTTGCATAAAAAGAAAATTTGCATTTACATTTACATTTATTATATTACAATAAATTCGTACATACAACGAATTATTTTATGAATGAAATCAGCACGCATAGGCAAAAAGCAAAAAAAGCGCTAACGCGTTCTTTTTTGGAAGGACTGGAATAGAATTTGATCGTATTTTATGGTTCCCGGATCGTATTAGCGCAAAACTCGATCGTATGAACCTCGAGTAACCATCCAAATCAATCCGTTGGCGACCGGAAAACATACAACAGACTTGCCGATGACAGCCGGCCATTTATACAACCGGGATTTTATATTCTCAAAATATAAAAAACCGCTTCGGCAAAAAGCGGTTTTACATATGCATTAAAAAAATAATCCCGACCACTACAAAGATTGCACAAACAACAAATAATACTTTAGCCAGTTTTTCCACCGTTTCCTCCTTAGTAAATGCCGGCGCCCACGACGAATGACAATCCGATCGATATGACCATTGAAATCAAGCCGACAGCGCGATTATCCCGTTCAATTTCTTCGTCAATTTTAAATTTCGGCGTTAAAAATTCAAATATAAAATACCCTGCCAACAGGAGCAAAAATCCATATACTCCCCAGCCAAGCATGACGAACAGGCCATCATGGTGAAGTATGGAATGTCTGAAGATGTTGGCAATCCCAAAGATTTTTCCGCCGGTAGCCATTGCCACAGCCACGTTTCCTTTTTTGATCTCTTCCCAATTGTTGTACTTCGTTACAAGTTCAAATACAAAAAGAAACACGACCATGCAAAGAATCGTAACACTATAGTAACCCGCTGTTTGAACAAAATTATTTTCCCAAAACGAGCCCAAAATCATCGCCCCTTTTTTTGTTTTGAGAGAGTTGCAGCGTCATTGAAATTCAACAATGGTTACGCCGCTGCCGCCTTCTCCCGCCTCTCCCAATCTAATACGTTTCACGGCACGATGATGTTTCAAAAATTCGGCCACTCCCGTACGAAGGGCCCCGGTTCCTTTCCCGTGGATGATCGATACACGGGGATAATTGGCCAAAAGCGCGTCATCCAAATATTTCTCGACCTTTTGAAGGGCATCTTCATATCTCTCGCCGCGAATGTCCAGTTCAATTCCGACATGGTAGTCTTTTCCTTTAATCGAAGCGAGCGGCTTCGGCTCTTTCTTTGGCTCGGATTGAATCAATTCCATGTCTTTTTCCGCGACTTTTATTTTCATGATGCCTGCCTGAACTTGCCACTCGTGTTCCCCGGTTTTTTCCAGCAATACGCCTTTCTGGTTGAGGGTGGCGATTTTCACTTCGTCCCCGGGCTCGAATGGGCGTACCTGCTTGCCGGCCCTGGCTGTTTCGTGATCATTTTCCGGCAGCGGGACAGCTGTTTCCAATCTTCTTCTTGCCTCAATGAGCTCATGTTCCTTGACGGCGGCTCCGCTTGCCAGTCTCATTTGGCGGAGTTCCTTTATGACAATTTCCGCTTCAGTTTTTGCTTTCTCAATGACTTCAGCAGCTTTTTTCTCCGCTTTTTCATACAGCTCCTGCTTTCTTTTTTGAAAATCGGACATGTGCTGCACGAGATCCTGATGCAATTTTTCCGCCTGCTCTAAATAGGCCTTTGCTTCTTCATATTTTCTTTCTGCTTCATGTCTGCTTTTTTCCAGTGAAGCAATCATGCTTTCGACTTCGTTGCTTTCGGCGTTCATCAGCGATTTTGCATATTCAATGATTCGGTCGGAGAGGCCAAGCCGCTTCGATATTTCGAAGGCGTTGCTCCTGCCGGGAACACCGATTAACAGTTTGTACGTCGGACGCAAAGATTCCACATCGAACTCAACGCTGGCATTCACAACCCCTTCCCGGTTATAGGCATATGCTTTCAGTTCCGGATAATGGGTCGTTGCAATCACCCGGGCCCCGCGATGAGATACGTCATCAAGGATGGAGATTGCAAGAGCAGAACCTTCTTGCGGATCCGTACCGGCACCCAGTTCGTCAAAAAGAACGAGGCTTTCATGGTCGGCCTTTTTCAAAATATCAACGATGTTGACCATATGTGATGAAAACGTACTTAAGCTTTGTTCAATCGACTGCTCATCGCCGATATCGGCATAAATTTGTTGAAAAACGGCTGTTTCCGAGCCCTCTGATACAGGAATAAACAGACCTGCCTGTGCCATTAACGTTAAAAGCCCGGCCGTTTTCAGCGTAATCGTTTTTCCCCCGGTGTTCGGGCCTGTGATCACGATGGTGGAATACTCCCCGCCAAGAGATATATCGTTTGGAACAACTTCATCTTCGGGAATAAGGGGATGTCTGGCACGGTAAAGACGGATGATGCCGTTTTTGTTTATATCCGGACGCGTTGCTTTCATTTCCCTTGCAAATCGCGCTTTTGCAAAAATAAAATCAAGGGAGCCCATGATGTTAACAAGGGTTTGAAGTTCCAAGGCAAATTCTTCCACATTGCCGGAGAGCTCGATTAATATCCGTTCAATTTCCCTGTTTTCCCTTAATAACAGCTCGCGCAGTTCATTGTTCAAGTCCACAACAGCCTGCGGTTCGATAAACAAAGTTTGCCCGGAAGAAGATTGATCGTGGACGATTCCGGGATAATTCGACCGGTATTCCTGCTTTACCGGGATGACGTAGCGTTCGTTCCTGATCGTAATAATAGCGTCGGAAAGCATCTTTTGGGCATTCCGGCTGCGAATCAAGCTGTCCAGCTTTTCCTTGATTTTGTTTTCATTTCTCCGCTTTTGCTGCCGGATATTTCTGAGCGCATCGCTTGCGGAATCAAGCACTCCGCCCCCTTCGTCTATCGCATTCCGGATTGCTTTTTCAAGCGGGGTCATAATTGCGATGCCCTCCACCTTTTCTTCTAAAATGGGGATTTCAACTTCATTTTCAAGCAGGTCTTCCATAAAGCGTTTCACCGTCCGCCCTGCCCGTATCATATCCGCCACCTGGACAAGCTCCGCCGGGTTCAATGTTCCGCCGATTTTCACCCTTTTTAAATGCGGCCTGATATCGTGGATGCCGCTTAATGGGGCATGGCCCCTTAACCGCAAAACGGCAGATGCCTCATCGGTTTCCTGCAGAAGCATGACAATATCTTCAAAAGATGTGGAAGGTTTTAATTGCCTTATTTGTTCGGCCCCGAGCTCTGAAGAGGCAAAAGGTTCCATTCGGGAAAGAATTTTATCAAATTCCAATGTGTTTAAAATTTTATCATTCATGGGGTCAAACATCACTCTCCCATTGTTAGTCGTTGCGTTTTAAAAAAGCAAGCAGCTTATCTTTTGTCCACGCGTTTATAACGGAGCCCGGGTGGATCCAGCCTTTTTTCGCATATGATACGCCAATATCCATATAATCCAAATTGCCGATGTTATGCGCATCCGTATTAATGACGATGTTCACACCTGTTTCCTGGGCTTTTTGGAGATGGCTGTATGCCAAATCAAGCCTTGCCGGGTTGGCGTTCAATTCAAGCGCCGTATTCGTTTCTTTGGCCAAGTCGATCAGCATGTCCATGTCCACTTCATAACCGTCCCGCCTGCCGATCAGCCGGCCTGTCGGGTGGGCAATGATATCCACATGCGGATTTTGCAGGGCATTTGTTAAACGGTCCATTATTTTTGCCATTGGCTGGGAAAAGCTTGAATGGATGGAGGCAATGACGATATCAAGCTCAGACAGGAGCCCGTCATCAAAGTCCAGCCTTCCATCCGGCAATATATCCATCTCAATTCCCGATAAAATCACAATATCATCATATTTTTCATTTAATGTTTTGATTGCTTCGTTTTGTTTTCTCAGCCGGTCGGCAGTCAAGCCGTTTGCCACCCGCAAAAATTGCGAATGGTCGGTAATGGCCATGTATTCATATCCTTTTTTCCGGCATGCTTCCACCATTTCTTCGAGCGAATAAGCGCCGTCCGACCAAGTGGTATGCATATGAAGATCGCCTTTTATATCGCCTGTTTCGATCAACTGCGTTGTTTCTGAAAATTCATCAATTTCTTTCCCATTGACCCTGATTTCAGGAGGAATCCAGGGTAACTGAAAATGCCTGAAAAAATCTTTTTCACTCTGAAACGTTTTCACTTTGCCTGTTTTTGTATTTTCCACTCCGTACTCGCTTATTTTTTCGCCCCGTTCCTTGGCAATTTGACGCATCCGTACATTATGTTCGGCAGATCCCGTAAAATGGTGGAGAGCCGTTGCAAACTCGCCGGGCTTCACAATCCGGAAGTCCACGGAGATTGCAAAAGAGGCATTCAATTCGATGGTTACCTTCGTATCTCCGGTCACAGCAGCTTCCCCGTCCAATTGAAGCAATTGTTCTTTTACGGCCCCGGGGTGCTCTGTCGCAATGACAAAGTCCAAATCCTTCATAGTTTCCGACACGCGCCTCAAGCTGCCGGCCCGGGAAAATTGCTCAATTTGCTTAATGCCTTTTAAAAAGGATTCGATTTGCCCGGCTAACGGAAGCATATAAGCAATCGGAAAGCGGGAGGGCTTCCTGCCCATTTGTTCGAGTGCGTTTTTAATGTTTTCTTCCGTCTTTTTTCCAAAACCTTTCAGCGTCCTGAGTTTTCCGGCAGCACATACTGCTTTTAGAGATTCCACGTCTGTGACATTCAGTTCCTTATAAAGCCTTGCGATCGTTTTTCCGCCCAGCCCCGGAATTTGCAGCAGCGGAATCAAGCCTTTCGGCACTTCCTCCTGAAGCTGTTGCAGGACTGATGAAACCCCGTCATCGGTAAACTCCCCGATGACAGCCGCCGTTCCTTTTCCGATCCCCGGAATTTTCGTAAAATCGGTTATTTCAGACAGGCTTCGGTCATCTGCTTCCAGTGCGGCAGCGGCTTTTCTGAAAGCGGCTGTTTTAAAAGGGTTTTCCCCTTTTAGTTCCATATACATAGCTATTTGTTCCAATAAACGAATCACATCTTTTTTGTTGATTTCCATGTTTGTCACCAACCGTTCCCCAATCTCCTGCCTACCATTGTAGCAAATTGGAAAGACAAAAGAAAAACTTCCCTTTCCTTAAGAGAAGTTAGCTTTGAATGTAGTCTATCCACATTTTTTTGACCTCGCCGGAAAGGAAAGGGGTATAATGGATCATCCCTTTGGCCATAATGGAATGATTGAGCGCATCCTGGACATTGTCAATCGGCAATAAGGCGGCAATATATAAAAGGATGAAAATTAAAATATAGATTTCCAAAAATCCCAGAATGCCTCCTGCCCATACATTCAGCGTCTTTAAGATCGGAAAGCTTGCCACAAAATCAAGGGCCGAACCGATGATTCCCAGGATAATGCGAACGGCAATGAAAATGATGATAAAGGCAATTGCCCGATAAAACGCATCGTCGGCACCCACTCCATCCAACACCGTTTTTACCGTTTTCCCGGGATCGAAACCAGGGTAAGGAATCCAAAGCCTCAATTTCGGCGCCAAATCATCATAGTAAATGTAGGCGACGATAAAAGATATGATAAAGCCCACCATGTGGATGAGCTGAAGGATAAATCCTCTGCGCAGTCCGATAAAAAACCCGGCCACCAATACAAACAATAACACTAAATCCAACATGCAAGTTCATTCCTTTAGGCGCTCAAGCTCTTTTTCCAAATGTTCGAAGCGCTCATGCAGTTTAATATAATCATGAACGGCGTTTACAGCCGTTAATACAGCCAATTTACTCGTATCAAGATTCGGATTTCCCGAGCGAATCTCATGCATCTTCTCATCAACCATTTTGGCCACTTTTTTTACATGTGCAGACGTTTCCGTCCCCGTAATGATATAATGTTGGCCATAGATTGTAACTGGAGTGCGGATTTTTTCGTTTTCCGACAAATGGTATGCCTCCATTTCCTGAAAAAATCTTACTTTCCTATCATATCACGAATAAAAATAGATGGGAATAGATGTCTAAATTTGTAGATTACCGGAATCTGGCAAAATATTTTTTACAATAAAAGGAGCATATTCCATGGCCAATATTGTCATAAAGGCAACTCTATCAGAAATTGATCAAATGAAAGAATATTACGGCCCATATATAAAAGACACCGTCCCTCCCGGAAGTGTTTTTTCCGCGAGAAAAGGCGGATGTACAATCACTGCCTACCGGTCGGGCAAAGTCATGTTTCAAGGCGCCGGAAATGAAGAGGAAGCAAACAAGTGGGGAAGCCTGGACCATAAACCTGCGGCTCCAAAGCTCGTAAAAGCATCCGGCACCCCGCTTCCGGAAAATATTTCCATGATGTCTGCCATCGGATCGGATGAAGTGGGGAAAGGAGATTATTTCGGCCCGCTCACTGTCGTGGCCGCCTACGTAAAAAAAGAGCATATCCCCCTTTTACAGGAGCTTGGTGTGAGGGACTCCAAGCATTTATCCGACCGGCAAATCGCGAGTATCGCCAAAGATCTTCTTGCATTGATTCCTTACAGCTCATTAAAATTGAGCAACAAAAAATACAACGAGGTTCAGTCGTCTGGAATGACACAAGGCAAAATGACAGCCATCTTGCATAACAGGGCTCTCCTTTACTTATCGAAAAAAATTGCACCCGAAAAACCGGAAGCGATTCTGGTTGACCAATTCGCAGAGGCCCGGATGTACTTTCGCCATTTAAAAGGGCAAAAAACGATTGTAAAAGAAAATGTCTACTTTAGTACGAAAGCAGAAAGCATTCACCTCGCTGTTGCTGCCGCTTCGATTTTGGCAAGATACTCTTTTTTGCAGGCAATGGAGCAATTAAGCAAAAAAGCCGGTTTTGCCCTTCCAAAAGGGGCCGGCTCCAAGGTGGATGCTGCAGCCGCCAGGCTTATAAAGGATAAAGGCTTGTCCGCCTTGCCCGAGTTTGCCAAAATCCATTTTGCCAATACCGGAAAAGCGAAAAAGATAGCGGGGATTTCATAAGAGGTTGTTCAGGTCGCCAATGAGAAGCGAATCTCTTCGATGGCTCGTTTGCGGCAGCTCTTATTTAAAAACATGCATTTTCGCTGCGCAAAACAAGCCGCCTCGACCTTCTTGCGACGCACATGATGTGCTAGTGCCGACGTTGCCACAGGACGTGGTGCCTTTTGTCGGCCTTCTAATTCGTCAACTTTTTAAACACGCACATAAAGCAGAAGAGGCGCCGGAACATGCGGCGCCCGTTAATCGAACCTCACTTTCATCAGCTGATCATCCTTTTCGGCAGGCGTTCCCCTGCCGTCCAGATTGTTTGTAATAAAAAACAACCCATCCTTCTCTATCAACACATCCCTGATCCGCCCGTGGCCCGTTTGAAAAATATCAGGCTTTCCGCTCGACAAAACATATTGGTATACAGCTTCGCCCCGGAGTGCCGCAATATAAAGGCTGCCATTGTTATGAGCGATACCGCTTGGGGCCCACGTCACTCCGTCTGTGTGAAAGAGCGGCGTTTCCATTCCTGTCCGCTTTTCATCCCCCTGAATAACGGGCCAGCCATAATTTTTTCCCGGCTCAATCTGATTTAATTCATCATGAGCACTTGATCCATGTTCGGAAGCATACATATTCCCTTTTTCATCCCATACCATTCCTTGCGGGTTGCGGTGGCCGTACGAATAAATGGGTGAGTTTGAAATTGGATTGTCCTCCGGGATTGTCCCATCCAATTCAATCCTCAATATTTTTCCGGCCAAGCTGTTCAAATCTTGGGCTAATTCGGGCACGGAAGCGTCCCCAGTCGTTATGAATACTTTTCCGTCCGGACCGATTTTGATTCTGCCGCCATTATGAATGCGGGCTCCTGGTATCCCCTCGAGCAAGACAGACGTTTCAATCCATCTGTCTTCCTCTTTTTTTAAACGCACAAGCCGGTTCAATACTTTTCCATTTTCATCATATGTATGATACGCGAGTGCTTCCAAGTCTGTGTTCGGGATGAGCTCCAAGCCAAGGAAGCCGCCCTCGCCCCCGGTAAATAAGTTCTTTGTGAGGTTTACGGGCAAACGGGTCCATTCCCCGCTTTCTTGATCAACTGAAACAATCGCACCATTCCTTTCACTAATATGAAATGTGCTGCCTTTCTTTGTCATCGACCACGGTACCGATAGATTTTCTGCAATGACTACCGGAACTTCCCCCGCCGAAGCCGGCACCTCACTTCGGCTTGGTTCCTGTTCTTTTTGGGAGCAAGCAGCTAAAATAAAGAACAACATCAGTGTATACGATAGCTTTTTCACAGAGATCCCTCCACGGATAAACCACGCTCATGTTAAAATACTTAAAAGAAAAATGCCAGCTGAAGGAGATTATTATATATGTGCATCATATTTGCCGCCTACAAATCCCACCCTGATTTTGATCTGATCGTTGCAGCCAACCGCGATGAATTTTACGGCAGGAAAGCCGCCCCGGCTCATTTTTGGGAAGACGAGCCTTCCATTCTTGCGGGCAGGGACTTGGAACAGATGGGCACATGGATGGGCGTGACGTTAAGCGGCCGGTTTGCGGCTTTGACGAATTACCGTCAACCAAACGAAGAACAGGAAAATAAACAATCGAGGGGACACATCGTCCGGGCATTTTTGGCCGGACAGGAAACACCGGCATCCTTTTTGGCCGGCCTCCAAAGAACACGGCAAAATTACCGCGGGTATAATCTTTTAGTGGGTGACCAACACTCATTGATGTATTATTCCAATATCGAAAACAAGGCAAAAGCATTGCGTCCCGGGGTTTACGGTCTGAGCAACCACTTTTTAAATACCCCGTGGCCCAAAGTGGAAAAAGGGAAGACATTTTTACATAAATTCATAGCCGAAAAAACATCGGATCATGAAAAGCTTTTTCAACTGCTTCGTGACAGTGAGCCTGCACGGGAAGACGACCTCCCCAAAACCGGGGTTCCGTTGGAGTTGGAAAAAACCCTCTCATCCATATTTATTCAAAGCCCCCATTACGGAACACGCTGCTCGACGGTACTTACCATCAGCAAAAAGGGGCATATGCAGCTGATTGAACGGACATATCCGAATCCGTTGAAAAATGAGCGCCAATATCAGTTTCATATTGGCGAATCTTTATAACGGAAATTTCAGGCAAATCCAAGTACAAAAGCTGTTCCCGCAAAATACCCGGAACAGCTTATTATTTTTTCGGCAAGTGTATGACAACCCCTTGAACGACGCGAATATTCTCATCCTCCACTTGCCCTTCTTTCTCATCTTCTTTCCTGCTCCAATTTTTGACCAGGTAAAAGAGGGCAATGCCGTAACTTACAAGCTGGATCGCTTTGAGCAGCCCCCCGCCCAGCTGCTGGTCATAAACAGCTGTCATCGATGGAATAAACCGGGTTGCCGTTGCTTCATAAACTGGATAATGCACCTGGCTGATAACAATCAATAGGAATATGCCGATCGGCATAAGCAATATCGCATTTAAAAAGATATAAGCCACCCTGGTGAAATAAGAAAATTGGTTGATTTCCGGAAGCGGCATGATGATCGTCCACCACATTAAAAATCCGGTAAAAACCAAAAATAGCTGGCTTATAGTTGTAAGAAGCAAACTTTCATGGATGATATTAAAAAATCTTGGAACAAAATAAGCCGTCAGGGCACCGTTAAATAAAAGGGCAGCCATCCATGGATGGCCGAATATTTTTATCGCCAATTTTAACCGGTGGTTCCAGAAATATTTTCTTGCCCACTCGGCCGGCATGCTTAAAATAAAGAGCGGCAATACGATAAATAAAAGGGCCATGATTTCAAAGACATGCGCACTGAACAAAAATTTGTCGGCTATTACTTTAAGCGGGCTCCCTTTCACTATGTAAAGAAAAGCGGCAGCAATATACAAGTAAGTGATCTGTCTCTTAGTTACAACATAACGGGAAGAAACAACCATTCTTTTATAATAGATAATTGACAATAGAACGACGGCAGCAAAAGTAACGGGGCTCCACAATTCCAACCATGAATAACCGGAAAGAATCCTCGTGTTCAAATAATTGGTCCCTCCTCTTCCGCATTTCACAACTTCCCCAGATTTTTACTTTTATCTTATCATGTATTTTTCAGCGCCGGAACCATTAGATGACAAATCCGTGAACGATCAATGAAAAAATGCTAAAATTGACCGGTATATAATGGAATAAATCTCGGAGCCGGCCATTAAACGCTCTTTTGAACAATTCTAATGGGAAGTCTGTTGTTAAATATATCGCATAAATTGGGAGGTATATGGATGCTTGATTTTTTTAAAGAGGTTAATCTGACGTGCTCGAATTGCGGAAGAGAGATAAAGGAAAACGAACCATTTACGGTTACACTTAAATTGCCAAGCAAAAAGAAAATGCCGGTCGGCGTTTTGGATAAGGTGCTTGTTAAGCATGCTGAAAAAATTTTATGCACCCAATGCCAATCGGTCTGCGTTTGAAAAATACCTGAAACCTCTCCCCATTGAAATGGGGAGGTTCCGGGACCCTAAAGGGTCACGGTTCCATTGCGACAAATCGCAATGGCGCGTGTGTACTTTTTGGCCTTCTGGCAGTCGTTCGTAAAGTAAATCCCGGAGCATTTGCTCCGGGAATGTCATTAGCTTCTCAATTCCGCCCCTGCTTTTTGCTGGACGGCTTCCACCACTTTTGCATGTGCTGCCGCCACTTCTTCGTCTGTGAGAGTTCTTTCGGGATCAGCGTACTTTAGTGAAAAAGCGATCGACTTTTTACCTTCCGGCATGTGCTCTCCCTCGTAAAGATCAAACACCCGAACATCCTTGAGCCATTTGCCGCCTGCTTTCTTAATAATGGATTCCAGCGCACCTGCATTCATCCCCTTGTCAACAACAAGGGCAATGTCCCTTGAAATGGACGGGAAACGGGGGATCGGTTCGTAATGCAATTCCGGATGCTCGTAATCAAATAGCGGTTCGGCCATTAATTCGAACAAAATCGTATTTTTCAAATCAAATTCTTTTTGCGTTTGCGGATGAAGCTGCCCGGCAAACCCGATTTCTTTACCGGCTAAATAGATTTGTGCCGTACGGCCGGGATGCATGCCTTCGATTTGGGCAGCCTTCCATTCAATTTCATGATCCAGGCCCAGTTTTTTGAACAGCCCTTCCAATATTCCTTTTGCCACGTAAAAGTCAACCGGTTTTTCCTCCCCTTGCCATGGATGGTCGACCCACAGGCCGGTCATGGCCCCGGCGATATGCTCTCTTTCTTCCGGTTGGCGGCCTTCCCCTTCGTTCAAGAAAACTGAGCCAATTTCGTAAAGGGCAACAGATTCATTTTTCCGGGCAGTATTGTACGACAAGGATTCCAATAATTGCGGAATAAGGCTTAACCGCAGCCGGCTGCGCTCCTCACTCATCGGCATGGCAAGCTTCACGGGTTCCCGATGTTCAATGGAGAACATCACTGATTTTTCTTCGCTTGTGAGCGAGTAGGTGATCGCTTGGAATAATCCTGCCCCTTCAAGCAGGTTTCTTGTCATTCTTCGTTTCTGCTGTATTTTGCTCAACCCGCCTGGGGTAGCTGCTCCTCTGGGCAACGTTTTCGGAAGTTTGTCGTAGCCGTAAAGCCGGGCTACTTCTTCAATTAAATCTTCTTCAATCGTAATGTCACCCCGTCGGGTCGGCACTGTAACGGTAAACAGGCTGCCTTCGACTTGTACATCGAATTGGAGGCGCCCAAAAATTTGCTTCACTTCTTCTTTGCTGATCTTGGTGCCGAGCACGCGGTTGATTTTTTCCAAAGAGACGGATACAACGGCAGGCTCAATGGTTAAATGATTGGCTTCGACAAGCCCTTGGAGGACGTCTCCACCGGCATATTTAGCCATTAATTGTGCCGCACGTTCCGCAGCGGGACGGACTCTTTCAGGATCAACGCCCCTTTCATAGCGCTGGCTTGCTTCACTTCTGAGCCCGTGATATTTGGATGTACGGCGGACCGGTTTCCCGGAAAAATAAGCGGATTCCAGTAAAATCGTTGTCGTGTCATCTTTTACTTCCGTGTCGGCGCCGCCCATCACGCCTGCCAAGGCAACCGGCACTTTGCCGTTAGTAATAACGAGCTGTTCGGAAGTCAATGTCCGCTCCGTGTAATCAAGTGTGACGATTTTTTCCCCGTCATGCGCCCGCCGCACAACGACCTCATTGGAACCGAACCGGTCATAATCAAAGGCGTGCAGCGGCTGGCCATATTCAAGCAAAATATAGTTGGTAATATCAACAACGTTGTTATGCGGCCGGATGCCGGCTGACATGAGTCGTGTTTGCATCCAAAGCGGTGACGGCCCGATTTTAACGTTTTTAATGATTTTGGCCGTGTACAGCGGATTGTCTTCCGGCGCTTCGATTGTGACGGAAACATAGCCTTCCGCTTTTTCATCTGATTCTTCCATTTCAATTTCCGGCAAACGGACATCCCGGTTGAGAATAGCCGCTGTTTCATAGGCCACCCCCAGCATATTGAGAGCGTCTGCCCGGTTTGGCGTCAAATCAAGCTCGAGCACTTCATCGTCCAAATTAAGCAGGGAAATCGCATCGGCACCGACTTCGACATCATCCGTAAAAACGTAAATACCATCGGTGAACTCTTTTGGAACGAGTTTCCCCTCAATGCCAAGCTCCTGAAGGGAACAAATCATGCCGTTTGATTCTTCTCCGCGAAGCTTTGCTTTTTTTATTTTAAAATTGCCCGGAAGAACCGCACCCGCTTTTGCAACAACGACCTTTTGTCCTTTGGCGACATTCGGTGCACCGCAAATGATTTGGACGGGCTCCCCTTCTCCGATATCCACGAGGCATTTTTTCAGTTTATCTGCTTGGGGATGCTGAACGCATTCCAGGACCTCCCCTACGACAATTCCTTTCAACCCTTTGCTTAACTGTTCGACACCATCTACTTCAATGCCGCTTCTCGTTATTTTTTCAGCAAGCTCTTTAGCTGACACATTTTCCAAGTCAACGTATTCCTGCAGCCATTTATATGAAACTAACATGTAATTTACCCTCCCGATCTATTCTTGGACAGCGAATTGTTGAAGAAAACGAATATCGTTTGTATAAAAATGACGTATATCATCGATGCCGTATTTTAACATGGCAATCCGGTCCGGCCCCATGCCAAAGGCAAAGCCGGTATATTTTGCCGAATCAAATCCCGCCATTTCCAGCACGTTCGGATGAACCATGCCTGCTCCCAAAACTTCTATCCAGCCGGTATGCTTGCATACCCGGCAGCCCTTTCCGCCGCATAGCTTACAGGTGATATCCATTTCCACGGATGGCTCGGTGAACGGGAAAAAGCTTGGACGCAAACGGATTTCCCGGTCCTCGCCGAACATTTTTTTTGCAAATACTTCAAGTGTTCCTTTCAAATCGCCCATCGTGATGTTTTCATCAACAACCAGCCCTTCAATTTGCATGAATTGGTGGGAATGGGTGGCATCGTCATTATCGCGCCGGTATACTTTCCCGGGGCAGATGATTTTGACAGGACCTTTCCCTTCATGTTTTTCCATCGTTCTCGCCTGGACGGGCGAAGTGTGGGTACGAAGCAAGATTTCCTCTGTAATATAGAAGGAATCTTGCATGTCGCGTGCCGGATGTCCTTTTGGCAAATTTAATGCTTCGAAGTTATAATAGTCATGCTCGACTTCCGGTCCCTCTGCAACTTTGTAACCCATGCCGATAAATAAATCCTCAATTTCCTCGATGATTTTCGTCAGCGGATGGCGATTCCCCATTTTAACGGGTCTGCCCGGAAGAGAAATATCGATCGTTTCCGATTCAAGTTTTTTAAGAACAGCTTCATTTTCCAGCTGTTCATGCTTGTTTTCAATCGCTTTCGTGATCGTCTCTCTGATCATGTTGGCGAGTGCCCCCATTTTCGGGCGCTCTTGTGCCGACAATTTCCCCATGCCCCTTAAAATTTCAGTAATCGGCCCTTTTTTTCCAAGATAAGCCACGCGAACCTGATTTAACTTTTTTAAATCAGCAGCAGCTTTCACTTCCTCAAGAGCTTTCCGCTCCAAGTCTTTTAACTTTTCCTCCATTTATGAAATCCTCCTTCGTTTATTGCAAATAAAAAAAGCCCGCCCCCAAGCAAGGGACGAGGCTATGGTCGCGGTACCACCCTTATAAACATGATCCATGTTCACTTCATTGTCATAACGGCCGTGCCGGGTCATCTTTACGCTGTTGTTCGTAAACAGCGGTCCCGATGCCAACTCGAGAGACGAACTTCACCTGGATTGTCACTAAAAGTGCTTGCAGTCAAGGCACTTTCTCCCTGTAAGCTTCCTCCGGCTACTTTTCTCTGTCATCGTTTTTGCATACATATGTTCATATTCGATATTCACATTATAGCCGTTCACTTTGAAAAATTCAAATCTTCTCAAACCCTTTCCCGGCCTTCTGCGCTTTTTCATTTAAAGGGAGATCCAACAAGGTCTCCGAAGATTAAACTTGCTTCAGTTTTTTCGTTTTCTGTTTAAATACTTGATCATTTTGGATTCGAGCGAATGGACAGGAAAGGTATTTAGAGAAAAAAGTCTATGTACGCAAATAATACATCAGAATGCCCGCCGCTACTGCAACATTCAGCGACTCGCTTTTTCCGTAAATGGGGATAAACACATTTTTATCGGTCACGTCTAGAACTTCTTCCGAAACTCCCGCCCCTTCGTTTCCGACGATTAAAGCGAATGCCTCAGAAGGCGCTGCTTCCTTATAGGGGGCAGCCCGGCAAAGAGCCGTGCCGTATACCGGTATGTCATGAGATTTGAAGCGTTCAATCCATTCCCGCAAGCTTCCCGAAGCGAATTTTAGATGAAAATGGCTGCCCTGGGCCGAGCGAATCACTTTTGGATTATACAAGTCGCCTGTACCTTCCCCGAATATCACGGCATCCAGTCCTGCCGCATCAGCCGTTCGGATCATCGTTCCGATATTGCCGGGATCCTGCACTCCGTCCAAAAGCAAAAAGCGTTTATGTACCGCGGGGTCAGGTTCTGATACATTTTTTTTACAAACAGCAAAAATTCCTTGTGGTGTTTCCGTTGCCGAAATGGTCCGGCTGATTTCAGAGGAAATAAAAGTGACAGGAATCTGCTCTTCTATGGCAATATCCGGAACCGGCAGGCTGTTCTGAAGCATCAGTTCGATAATATGGTCTGTTTTCAAAGCTTCTTCGATAAGATGGTTGCCCTCTATCAAATAGGTGCCCGTTTTGTCGCGCCCTTTTTTTGTGTGTAGTTTTTTCCACTCTTTTACCCGCGGATTTTTTGAAGACTGCAATACGTCCATGACAAAGGATTTCCTTTCTGGTTTTTATCATTATACATAATTCCGCTTGTTTGCGAAAAGCTAATAAAAAGATTTGAAAAAGGAGCCAAAAGGATGGATATTAATATTCGAAAAGCCGTCATCCATAACGTATCGGATAATGACCAGGCGCAATTGCGGGATACGATCGTCGATGCCATACAGCGCGGAGAAGAAAAATTGCTTCCTGGGCTGGGAGTTCTTTTTGAAGTCATTTGGCAAAATGCCGATGAACCAGAAAAGAACAGGATGATCGAAACGCTGGAACAAGGTTTGAAACATTAAAAGCGGCCAAAAGCCGCTTTTTTATTTAAAAGAACATCTTAAAGGTCAACAAACCATAATGAGAGGCTACCCCGAAAACGACTGACCACAGCGCCAGGCTGATCGTCATCCACAGCAAGGTCCAATTTCTCGTGGCCCCCAGCGTTAAGCCGATAAAAGCCGCAATGTGGATGCCAATTAAAATCGGTCCAAGCAGGCTGAGGCCTGGCAAACCGTATTTGTTCCAGATTTTCTTGGCTCTCTCCTGCCGCTTTCCGGGTGGTGTCTGCGTCCCTTTTTTCCTGTTCCAAAATTCTTTGATTTTCTCAAATAAATATATGACTAAAATGACCGTTGACCAATTGCCAAGAAATGCAACAGCCACTACCAAAGAGGGGGACAGCCCCCGAATAATGCCGAGCGGTATGGCAACAACGGCTTCAATCCATGGCACGGCTGCCAATAAAAAAATGACTGCATATTCCCATAAACTTTCCATCGTTTCTCCTTATCAGTGAAAAAAAGGATCGGGCTTCCTCGTTTTTCCTTCTCTATTCATAAATCATTTTTTCTGTCGTCTCCCGATCCAATCTTTTAACGACCTCTGTAATTAATTTCACTGCATTTTCATAGTCATCGCGATGCAAAATCGCCCCGTGTGTATGAATGTAGCGGGTTGCGATCGTAATGGCAAGGGACGGTACACCTTCTCCCGTTAAATGTGTAGACCCGGCATCCGTTCCGCCTCCGGGCATTGCATCAAACTGATAAGGTATATTGAGTTCATCCCCGATCTTCGTGACAAAATTCCGCAGCCCTTTGTGGGAAACCAAAGACGCATCGTATAAAATGATTTGCGGGCCCTCGCCCATTTTGGCCATCGCTTCTTTTTCCGATACTCCTGGCGTGTCTCCTGCAACACCTACATCAACCGCAATCGCAATATCAGGTTTAATGCGGTTAGCCGCCGTTTTGGCACCTCTTAAGCCGACTTCCTCCTGAACGGTGCCGACCCCATACACAACGTTTGAATGCTTTTCATTCTTCAGGTTTTTCAGTACATCAATCGCTATTGCGCAGCCAATCCGGTTATCCCATGCTTTGGCAAGGAGCATTTTTTCGTTTTTTAGTACGGTGAATTCGAAGGACGGTACAATCATGTCCCCGGGACGGACTCCCCACTCTTTCGCCTCTTCCTTGCTGGATGCGCCAATATCAATAAACATATCCTTGATTTCAACCGGCTTCTTTCTCGCTTCGGCAGATAATATATGAGGAGGCTTGGATCCGATCACTCCCGTTATGTCGCCGTTGGCCGTCACTACTGTCACCCGCTGGGCCAGCATCACCTGTGACCACCAGCCGCCAACAGTCTGAAAACGCAAAAATCCTTTGTCGTCAATTTGGGTCACCATGAATCCGACCTCATCCAAATGGCCGGCAATCATGATTTTCGGTCCATTGGCGTCACCCGTTTTTTTGGCAATCAAGCTGCCAAGGCCATCGGTAGTGATTTCATCACTATAGGGAGTTATGTACTTTTCCATCACTTCACGCGGTTCGCGTTCATTTCCGGCTATGCCTTTTGCGTCGGTTAATTCTTTCAACATCTTCAACGTTTCATCCAAATGGGTCATTTTAACTCATCCCTCCATTGATCCAGACTGTCCCTCTCATTATAATCGAATTGCTTGGTCGGCAAAAGGATTTTAATATCCTTCATCCTGGCGTTTATAGTTTACCTTGTTTTTCATTTTATACGCCTCTTGCACTTCATCCATCGAAAATCCGAGTGATTGTCCCAAAACAAAATATTGGCGGAGAAGCTGTTCGTAATCCTCCGCGCTTCTCGATTGGCGCAGGGCATTTACTCGTTCGAATACTGCAAGAAACCCACGGACCAGGTCCTCATTTCCAACATGGGAGACGACGGAAAAATCTTTGTCCTCGAACCCGAGGTCAAGCCCGATCGATAAAATAAAATGAATACCGTCGACAAATTCCTCTAAAATCTCTTCCCGTTCCGATGCCGGCTTTTTGCTCCAAAATTTAAAGCATCTTGTTTCATTCGCCAATTCCCCAATTTCGACGAGCAAAGCCAATATTTTTTTTTCTGTTACATCTTCTTCGTGCAAACCATGATTTGTTTCTATATAGCGGTCCAGCTCTCGCTGCATGGCAAACCAATCGTGAAAGGTCATTTTGGACACTCCTCTTTTTTTAAAAAATTATACCAAAAATGAAACCTTTTCGCTCGGTTGTGCGTATATGGGGTATGATATTGAATGGGAGGAATCGTCATGATTTTGCTGCTCAGGATCGCTATTTTGGCACTAATTATTTATTTATTTTATGCAGCAGTCAAGTTTATTACCGATCCGAAAAGAAAGCTGGAAAGCGCCCATGAACAAAAGCGATTCTTTTTTTATGATATCCCTGACAACATAAGAAAGAATTTTCTTGTTACTTATAAAGGTGTCATGTTTGAGGGTGAAAAATATTTGGGGACAACTGACAAGTCATTTGAAGTCGTGTCCATTTTTGTTTTTCCGCATAACAATGATTTGCTTCATGGGCTCGGCTATGAAGATTTTGTTTTCATTGAAAACGAAATCCAGCTGCGCTATCCGAATGCAGTGATTGACTGGAAAAGCCCGATCAAAGAATTGCTGGAAAAAAATCGAAATCATTAATTAGGCCGAATGGTGGCCAAAAAAATCTGCCCATTTAATGATACTGACTTTTTCCCTCAGTATATAGACTAAAATAAACAGTGAGAGAACAATCATTGTGGCCATGAACGGTGAAAAGCGGGTAATAAATTCTCCAAATACAGTATAGAAAAAAGCAAGCGGCAAATTGGTTGCTAGAGTTCCCCTCATGAACCCGCGAAAATCGGGCCTTCTTTCCAAAAGGCAAACATTGAGCAAATGGTAATGGAAAAAGGGAATAAGCCTGAGGACAGCAATTTGGCCAACCGTCAATTTTGTGTAGGGACCGAACCATTTCATTTTAACGGACATCAGTTTGGAGCGGGTTCTGTGCAACTTGCCAATGCAAAAATAAAATATGGCTGAAAGGACGAGCAAACCTGTCAAGGAATAAACCGTTCCCAATAAACTTCCGAACATCATGCCGCCAGCCATGCAAACAAGCACGACGGGAATGAACATAAACTGCCTGACAACGTGGAAAAGAATAAAGAGTACCGGAGCAAACATGCCGCTGTCCTGCACGAGTGAAAGCATCAACAATAATTGCTCATCCAAGGTGATCACCTGCTTTCCTCTACAATTGTATTTTTATATGGTGCGGGTTATGACTGGCGGATGGGAAGAAGCAACAAAGTAATCTCTGTTCCTCGACGGAAAAATCTTGGGTTGTTCGGACCTCATGAGTTCTAGAAGACCGGTTTTCGGGTTGGGGTTCACCGTTTTGCTCTATGTGACTCAAATGACGAATTTTCACCCTTTAATCTCACTTAGAATCACTTTACGTGACCCTAAGATGGGTTTTTACCCTTTTATACGCTAAACAATGAAAAAACCATCCCAATCAAGGGATGGTTTTTAGAATTCCGTTTTTTTACAATGCAGATTTTGCTTTGTTTGCCAGTTCTGCAAATGCTTTTTCGTCAGAAACAGCAAGGTCTGCAAGCATTTTGCGGTTTACTTCAATGCCGGCAACTTTCAAGCCGTGCATTAAGCGGCTGTATGAAAGGCCGTTCGTCCGGGCTGCGGCGTTAATACGCGTGATCCAAAGTTTGCGAAAATCGCGCTTTTTGTTTCTGCGGTCGCGATACGCATACATGTAGGATTTCATGACTTGTTGATTGGCAACTTTGTATAATCTATGTTTGGAACCGTAATAACCTTTGGCTAATTTTAATACTTTCTTGCGACGTCTGCGAGTAACTGTCCCGCCTTTTACACGTGGCATTGAATTTCCCTCCTATGATGAATTGCTCAATGAATTATTTAATGTTGTCAAGAAGGTGACGGATTCTGCGGAAGTCACCCTTTGAAACGAGCGCTGATTTGCGCAATTTGCGTTTTTGTTTTGTAGATTTGTTTGCAGCCAAATGGCTTGTGTATGCATGTGAACGCTTCAATTGTCCTGAAGCTGTTTTCTTAAAGCGTTTCGCCGCGCCGCGGTGTGTTTTCATTTTAGGCATATAGATTTCCTCCTCAAAACATTACTTTTCATTTTTCGGTGCTAACACCAAGAACATGCTTCTGCCATCCATTCGCGGTTTTGACTCGACCGTAGCCACATCGTTGCATTCTTCGGCAAAACGGTTCAAAACTTCCTGGCCAATCTCTTTATGGGTAATGGCCCGTCCCCGGAAACGAATGGAAGCTTTCACTTTATCTCCTTTTTCAAGAAATTTTCTTCCGTTGCGGAGTTTCGTGTTAAAATCATGTTCATCAATTGTGGGACTCAAACGAACTTCCTTTACATTGATCACTTTTTGGTTTTTGCGCGCTTCTTTTTCCCGTTTTTGCTGTTCAAAACGATACTTTCCATAGTCCATGATTCTCGCTACAGGCGGTTTCGCATTCGGTGCAACAAGCACGAGATCAAGGTTGGCACGCGCAGCAATATCAAGCGCTTCATTGCGGGATTTTACTCCGAGCTGATTGCCATTTTGATCAATGAGACGAAGTTCACGGGCACGAATGCCCTCATTTACAAACATATCTTTGCTAATAGTTAGCCACCTCCAAGTTTTTTTAAGAATACTTTGTTTGGTAAAACGGGCTGTTTGATCGTTCATTCATTTGCTTTTTCGCCTATTTTTTAAAAACATCCAAACAAAAAAACGCGGGATGCAAGGCACCCGCGCTATTATCACTTATCATGTAAAATGTGAAAAATAGATATAAATTCGTAACCTGTCAACAGCCAAATCGCGTCAATCAGGCGAGAAGCGGGCAGCTCCTGCTTACACAAACGAGTATTCGATTACCTACGTTAATGTACCATAAGCAAGGAGATTTGTCAAAGGGCACAAGCTTCGGAATTCCGGAAAATCTTTCATCCAATCACCGCAAAGGCTGACATGAGACATTTTGAACCCCTTTTGTAGCTAAAACAACCTTAATGCAATCAAAAAAGAGGCACTGACTCCTTTGTCCATTTTTTCAATTTCGCAAAAGAAAGCGCTTGCTAAGATATATAAAATAATATATGATTGTGTGTAAAGAAGAGGGCGGGCAAGCTTTTAAGGAGGTGATGTTACAAGGACAAACCGGGATTTTCCAATAAAACTATTAACATTCTAAAAAGGAAATGAAAAACGTGCAGCTTGGATGACGCAGATGGATTGAAGTTGGATTCTTCATGCAACTCACACTTATTTTACTTTATTCAGGGGGAAAGTATATGAAGAACATGAAAAAATGGTTTTTCAGCCTGCTTGTCATTATTTTGGCTGCAGGAATGGCGGCATGCGGAAATAAAGAAGAGGCCTCGAAAGGAAGTTCCGGCAGCAAAGATGGATCCGAAGAAATTAAAATCGGAAGCATCATAGATGCATCAGGCAGTGCTGCTCCACTTGGAAAACCGGAAGAAGAAACAATGAAAATGATCATTGATGAAGTGAATGAACAAGGGGGAGTCGACGGAAAGAAAATTAAACTGATTTCCATTGATTCAAAATCCGACCAAAACGAAGCAGTTTTGGGTATGAAAAAATTGATTGAACAAGAAAAGGTGACAGCCATCATCGGTGGAACAATTAGCGGTAACAGCCTGGCGATGATTCCACTTGCTGAAAAAGCCCAGGTTCCATACATTTCTCTTGCTTCGAGCAAACAGGTAAATAAGCCGGATGACAATTCACCGCGTGAGTGGACTTTCAAGACCGCCCAAGGTGATGATGTTGTCATCCCGAAATTGTTGGAATATTTGGAAGGGAATAAATTAAATAAAGTTGCCTGGTTGAGTGTTGCGAATTCATACGGTACAAGCGGCCATGAAGAATTCGAAAAACTCAAAGGCGAATACAATGTTGAAACAGTTATTGAAGAAGAGTTCGAAGCGACTGTAAACGATGCAAAATCAATGCTTACAAGAGTCAAAAAAGCTGCTCCCCAAGCGATTATTGTCTGGGGAACAGCCCAGGAGTCTGCAGTAGTGACAAAGAATATCCGTGAGATTGGTTTGGATGTACCGATTATTGAGAGTCATGGTATCGCTACGAAAGAATTTATCGAACTTGCCGGGGATGCGGCGAACGGCGTCATCTTCCCTGCCGGAAAGCTGCTTGTTGTCGATGATCTCGAGGACAGTGATCCGCAAAAAGAAGTGTTGAATCACTATAAAGAAAGCTATGAAGGCAAGTTTGACAAAGCGGCAAGCACTTTTGGCGGTCATGTCTATGATGCAGTCCATATGTTGACCAAAGCATTGGAGGAAGCAGGAACTGATAAGAAAAAGCTGCGGGATGCATTGGAGAAAACCGAAGGCTTTGCCGGTACATCCGGTGTGTTCAACATGTCGGCTGATGATCATAACGGGCTTAAATCCGACAGCTTGGCAATGATTGAAATCAAGGATGGCGAATGGACAAAAGTAGAGTGATCTTGTGGCAGGGAATTTGGTCTATTCCCTGCTTCTCCTTAATGACAGCCTTTTTTACAATAACCATGAAAGGAGTTTAGATGATGGAGCTTTTAACCCAAATACTGCAATTGATTTTATCAGGCTTAACGATTGGGAGTATTTATGCTCTTATCGCTATCGGTTTTGTTATAACATATAATATTACCGGCGTCCTGAATTTTGCCCAGGGAGAATTTGCCATGCTTGGCGCCATGCTGGCTATCACCTTTGTTTCCATGGATATGCCCATGCCGGTCGGAATTATTTTAAGTATCTTGATTGTCGTTCTGATAGGCGGTATTTTTGAGAGGACTGCCATTTATCCTGCAAGGAATTCCTCATTGCCCACTCTCATCATCATTACAATCGGAGTAGCCATTGCCATGCGCGGGCTGGCCATCTTACTTTGGGGAACCCAGCCAAAATCACTGGCCCCGTTCACTCAAAACGATCCAATCAATATCATGAACGCTGTTTTGCTTCCCCAAAGCATGTGGGCCATCGGGATATCGGTCATCAGTTTGATTGCGATGTTCTACTTTTTCAATAAAACGATTGTAGGGAAAGCCGTTACGGCTTGTGTGGTCAATCGCAGCGCTGCGCGGTTGATGGGCATCAAACCAGAATGGATGTCCTTTCTCTCTATTTCCGTCAGTGCCGGATTGGGGGCGGTTGCCGGAATTATCATCGCCCCGATTTCAGGAGCCTCTTATGAGATGGGCCTCATGCTCGGAGTAAAAGCTTTTGTTGCAGCTGTCATAGGCGGATTGACCAATGCTCCTGCAGCCATTATCGGGGCTTTCTTGATCGGTATTTTAGAATCGTTCACCGAAGGCCTGTGGACATCGGGTTACAAGGATGCAGTCATTTTTGCCTTGCTATTATTGGTTTTATTTTTCAAGCCAAGCGGGCTATTTGCAAAAGCAAGTGGAAAGCGGGTATAGCATATATGATTGATAAAAATAGCCAGCAAAAACAATTGATCGGAATCACCATATTGGTTGTCGCCCTTGCTATCATTCCATTTTTTGCAAACTCTTTCATGCTCAGCGTCATGATTATGATCGGTTTATACGCTATTGTCACCTCCGGATTGACGATGCTCATGGGGTATGCTGGCCAAATTTCATTGGGGCACGCAGCGTTCTATGGAATCGGGGCTTATTCGGCAGCCATTGTCACAGGTACGTACGGTTTGCCAAGTGTATTGGGCATTCTGACAGGAGTTGTTATTGCTTCTGTGATTGCCGTCATCATCGGAATACCGACTTTGAAACTTAAGGAAAACTATTTGGCCCTTGCAACGCTGGGCTTCGGCATTATTATTTTTGTGTTCTTTAAAGAGTTTAAAAAGCTTACAGGCGGGTTGAACGGATTTTTTGGAATTCCTTCATTCGAGTTATTTGGCTTTTCATTCAATACAGACTTGAAGTTCTATTATTTGGTTTGGCTTATCCTGCTTTTAAGTATCCTGTTTTCCAGCAATATCATCCATTCCAGGGTCGGAAGAGCTTTAAGGTCCATCCACGGAAGCGATATTGCCGCCAATTCTATCGGCGTCAATATTCAGCAATATAAATTGAAGGTGTTCGTCCTGAGTGCAATATATGCCTCCATTGCCGGCAGCCTGTATGCACACTATGTCTCCTTTATCAATCCGGAATTATTTACAGCCATGGAATCGATCAGCCTGTTAATTATGGTTGTCATAGGCGGTTCCTCAAGTATTTGGGGCGGAATGATCGGAGCGGTAGTGTATGTTCTGCTGAATGAAGGATTAAAGGATATTGTCCCAACAATCCTCCCAAGTGTGGGCGGGGAATTTCAGATTATCTTTTTCGGCATATTGCTGGTAGTCATTTTGATTTATATGCCTCAGGGGCTTGCGCCGGTATTGGGAAAACTGTGGAATATGATTCCTTTTCCCAGGAAAAGAGAACATCCATCCATCGAGAAAAAGAATGAACCTAAAATATCGGCAGGAGGTAATGAATAAATGAGTAATGCCTTGCTGGAAGTAAAAGGACTGACAAAATCATTTGGAGGCGTCGTGGCGGTAAGTAACGTCGACTTTCATCTTAATCCGGGAGAAATCATGGCAGTTATCGGACCAAATGGTGCCGGAAAAACAACATTGTTCAACATGATTACAGGTGTGTTGCCTCCCACATCAGGCAAGGTTTATTTCAACAAGGAGGAAATAACAGGAAAGCAGCCTTTTCAAATCGCAAAAGCAGGCATTACAAGGACCTTTCAAAACTTGCAGGTATTTGAGAATATGACTGTCGTAGAGAACGTGATGACTGGTGTCCACTGCCGTTTGAAAACCGGTTTTGTCACATCCGGATTCCGCCTGCCGCTTGTAAAAAGGGAAGAAAAACAAGCCTATGATATTGCCATGCATTACTTGGAAAAAATGGGAATTGCCGATCTGGCCCATGAGGACGCCAAAGTTCTCCCCTACGGCAACCAGCGTTTATTGGAAATCGCAAGGGCTGCAGCTTCTTCCCCGAAATTGATCTTGCTGGATGAACCGATGGCCGGCTTAAACCCCCAGGAATCGGCACAACTTGTCCAGGTTATACGGAAAATGAGAGCTGAAGGCATGTCGTTCCTTTTTGTAGAGCACGATATGGAGACGGTAATGGGGATATCCGACCGGATTGTAGTCATAGATTACGGCAAAAAAATCGCCGAAGGGACGCCCGCCGAAATCTATGAAAATGAAAAAGTAATTGCCGCCTACTTGGGAACTGATGACGAGGAGGCGATATAGGTGCTGCAGGTCAATAACATTCATACGTATCATGGGTTCTTGCATGTGTTAAAAGGCATTTCTTTTGAACTGGAAAAAGGTGAAATCTTTGCCATCGTCGGTTCCAATGGCGCCGGAAAAAGCACATTGCTCGGCACCATTGCAGGGGTCTATCTTCAAAAAGAAGGAGATATCATCTACGAAGGCCGGGACATTGGCAAAAAGAAAGTTGAGGAAATTGTCAAACAGGGCATTTGCCTCGTTCCCGAACGCCGGCAAATATTTGATGCCCTTTCAGTTAAAGACAACTTGATACTTGGAGCCTACCATCGCATGAAAGAAAGTAAAAAAACTTTGCAAAAGGACATCGACCGCTGTTATGAACTGTTCCCGAAGTTAAAAACAATGGAAGACCGTCACGGCGGGCTGTTGAGCGGCGGCGAACAGCAGATGCTTGCCATTGCCCGCGGGTTGATGTCCAATCCGAAGCTTATGATGCTTGATGAACCCTCATTGGGGCTGGCTCCTTTGATTGTAAAAGACATTATGAACATACTTGACCATCTTCGGGAGGATTTCAATACAACAATCATCCTGGTGGAACAAAATGTCAAGGCCGCTTTGAAGGTAGCGGACCGTGCCTGTGTCATTGAGCGGGGAGAAATTGTCATGAAAGGAAATGCAAAAGATCTAATGAAGGATCCGCGCGTCAGGGACGCTTATCTGGGAGGAAAATCAAAACCACCAGTGTGAACTGGTGGTTTGCTCTGCGGCTGAAAGCCTCTCTTACCGGCCTCGGCCTAAAAGGCC
>NZ_JBFEGN010000219.1:0-672 GCF_047228825.1 Siminovitchia jepli | reverse complement strand
CCTCCCGAATTGATTTCTAAGAAGATTATCGCACGGATGACCTATGAACAGAATGTGGGTTTTATTTGACGCTTACGCTTATCTAAGATATAGAGTTGATTTTCTTCTTGTGGTGTGAGATCAGAAAATGTCATCTCCTTTGCTTGTCGTTGTTGTCTTTCATTGAAAATATTAATTGCTTCATTCTTCAATACACGTTTACAAAAAGCATTAAATGCACAGCGAACTTGCCACTCGGTACGATCTGGTTCTATCATGCATTTCCTCTCCCTTCGCAACTGCAAAGGTGGGTGATGATTTCCCCTTTCATAACCTTCAACAAGATTTTTTATGAAATGCCAAAAATAAAAGCAATATTTTTAAAAAAAATATTCATTAAATACAAAAAAGCCCAACTGAACATAAGCCAGGTGGGAGTAAAAATTTATACATATTATTAAATGGAAAATTCTATTTAAAAAGTTGAAATCCTTAGTTCAAGAAGAAAACAAATTACGACAAAACAAAAAGTAAAAGTAGTATATGAGCTAAGGCACGATTATCCTGTGAAGGCATTACTCAAAATTGCCGGTATTCCACGTAACACTTATTATTATGGTTCAGTAAAATAACGTGGGGTAGTTGACAAAATTCGACTCTAACAAAGTCCGTGTTCCCTATAGTGCCTTGGAA
>NZ_JBFEGN010000218.1:0-680 GCF_047228825.1 Siminovitchia jepli | reverse complement strand
AAACCTAATTATACCAAAGGTTGGAGCCCTTTTTGTATTTATAAACTAGATTTTACTTTCGTAATCCAGGTTTATATCAATTTGATCTAAATAAAATGAATTTCCATAGCTCATATTTTCAATATGTAATGAGATCATATAACTCCCCTCATATGCTGAATTTAAGAAAAGATCTCGGCTTAGGCGGCAAGCATAAGAATGTATGTTTTACCATCACAGCAAAGTGTCTGGACTATCAGGTCATCATTTTATTAAAATTTCGCCCGGCTATATACTATCTAATCGTCAAGACAAAACTTAAGAGTGTAAAGTATTACACTCTTAAGTTTTTCAACATGATTAGGAGCACTTAATTTTTGCATAAGCTCCTAATACTTTAAACTCTCCAGCAAAAGATCTCCCGCCTCCATATTTTTTGCACGCCCACATTAAACCGGCCAAAACAAGCCCGCCTACGATAAGAACAATTAATACGACAATCCAGACGGGTACAGCATTATGTTGGGCGTTTCGGTGATGGACAAGTGAGTTTTGGAAGAATTCTACGGTGTTGGCAATTACTGTTAAAGTATACAAGTAAAACAATGAAGCGATAGAAATACTGTAAGCGTCAAATAATCCCCACCTGTTTTCAGATGGGGATTTTATATATGCTTTATTTAGATTTATTTGGAACACGG
>NZ_JBFEGN010000217.1:0-695 GCF_047228825.1 Siminovitchia jepli | reverse complement strand
TAAATAGCTTCAGCATCATGTGCCGCATCTAGAAGCATTTTATCTACCGCGCCCAAGTTGAATCGTTGCGAAAACTCAGCCCAACTAACGACGAAGCTTACTGAGTCATGGCAGGAAGCCAAATTCAGACGCGGATATAACGGCAAGTCGTATGGACTGTCGCAAGCATTAATCATGTAGAGGTGATACCCGTTGAAGTACTTTTCCCGATGGCTGTCCCAGCCACTGTCACAGTCGGGTTGAGAGTACTTTCGACCGTGCTTGCAATTCGCTATACCTTGGGCGCGACAGTTACAAGTGGGCTTGCTTCGGATGTGGGATCCGGTGACGACGGGCGTGCCGTCACCGGCAACGTTTAGTTGATCCACATTTCCGAGCAGTCCCAACTTGGCTGAAATAGTAAGAATTTGGGATTGGAAGAAATCGAATAGGCGATCCGATGGGAGTTCCTTTTTTTGATCTAATCTAGGAATGACCCACTCGACCAATCGTTGTACACGACCAGGCTTTGTTGGAGCCTTTTCGCCTTTTTTTCCTTTTTTCGCTTTCTTTTTACGAGACTTTTTACTTTTCTTTTTGTGGGTCACATTCTTTTTGTCACTTGCCCATAATCGAGCAAAAAAATCATGAAATGTACCCACACCAGGCGTATCACCTGGTTCAAAACCACTGAGAATCGCGTAAAGCGGAACACG
>NZ_JBFEGN010000216.1:0-717 GCF_047228825.1 Siminovitchia jepli | reverse complement strand
TAAAACAAGAAGAATCTTTGGCAATTTAAGAATAGACACAGTTAATTTACATAACTATTTACTATACATAACCCTTAGCTGGCGCGTCATAAGGCATCGTGTGCGCCAGGGTAATGCCCAGTTGGGCAACTCAGACCGGTAAATCTTCCCGTTATCCGCATAAATGATAGTAGGTTTTCCGCGCCTGATTAGTGCTTCCTTCGTCACTTCCCTTAGCCCGTCAAATTTCTCGGAGATAAAGAATTGGGCGTATGGAACGAGCCTGGAACAGTCATCAATATAAGCGATGAGAAAGGTTTTCTTCATCTTTCCATCAATTGGAATGTATGGGCCATGCGACAAGTCCGCCTGCCACAATACGTTGACCTTATCATAGGCAAAGCGTTTTCGTTCCTTTTCCGGATGAAAACTGATATGATTTCTGCCGGCGAGCTTGTGTTTTTTCAATAAACGGTTTATAGTGGAATAAGATACTTGATTTTGTTGAATCTCTCCCCGCTTGATCAGTTGTTCATAGAACACGCTGACCGGCATGTGGAGGGATTCTTTTCTTATGTCCAGAATATGATCCTTATCATCCGGGGACAGTCTTCTGGAATTCCCCCGATCCGAGCGCCTTTTTGGCTTCAAGGCATCAAAACCGTTCCTCCGGTAATGAAGAAGCCACTCCTGTATGGTTTTGGCTGCGATTGTTCTTTCTCCGTAGTATGGAATCTG
>NZ_JBFEGN010000215.1:0-722 GCF_047228825.1 Siminovitchia jepli | reverse complement strand
TTAAAGCAGGTTATGCGTCGGAAAAACGGTGTGGTTAAAGTTCCGACTGCTCTCACATGCCCAAAGTGTTCGGCGCCTTCTTCGTATCTTTATGCCAATAACGGCGATAAAGGTCAATATCAATGTAAGGTGTGTGCGTGTCTGTTCAGCAAGAAAAACCGTTTTCTAAAAGAGGCAATCCTCAAATGTCCACACTGTTTAAAGACATTGGAAAGGATCAAGGAACGTAAGGATTTCTACGTGTTCAAATGCAAAAACAACGCCTGTTCGTTCTACAAAAATAACTTAAACAAAATGACCAAAGAAGAAAAGGAGCGATTCAAAAAAGATCCCCAAGCATTCAAAGTGAGATACATCTTTCGAGAGTTTACCTTTGACTTTAAGCCTTTATCCAAGGAGTCACCTGTAAAGCCAAAAGTGGATCTTTCACGTATTTATGTGTCGGCCCATACGTTAGGGCTTATTTTGACGTATCACGTGAATTACGGACTCTCGGCCAGAAAAACAGCTGCCTTGATGTTTGATGTGCACAGCATTAAAATTTCGCATCAAACCATCTTGAATTACATGAACAGCGTGGCCCTTATTACCAAGCCGTTTATTGATCATTATCCCTATGACCTGTCAAACAGCTTTTGCGGTGATGAAACGTATATCCGCGTCAAAGGGCGCTGGCATTATCTGTTCTTTTTCTTTGATGCCGTCAAGAAGATTATTTTGTC
>NZ_JBFEGN010000214.1:0-731 GCF_047228825.1 Siminovitchia jepli | reverse complement strand
ATCCGGTAGGTTGCGGCATCCTTTTTGTCATTCAAGGGGCCAACGTGGACCCAATCGGCTTCATTCCTGTATGCCTGTTCCTTTAATTCTTTGCACAGCTTGAAGTTTTCAGGGAAACGGCTGATGAACGGCCTGTCACCATATATATTTAAATTATCTTCTGTCACCATTGCAGAATCGACGATGGTGACCATCTCTTGCAATGCCTCTTTGGGAAGGAACTCTTCCATACGGAGTGCTATGGTCCCATTCCAGGTTTTATCAGAAGTTTTCCCATTCATCACATCTGTAAATAAGGGGACTCCCTCCACGCTTCCAAGGCCAAACATGAGCTGTTTCAGATCCGGTCGCAAATCCTTGCTGTACCCATGTTCAATCTTTAAGGGCGAATCCTCTGAGTCCGGGGTTTCATAGATTCCCTGAAGGGAAAAACTGGTTGTATCTATATGGGCCTGATCAAGGAGAATCCCTTCCTTCTCAAGGGCTTCCCATGCGATGGCATGATAAATACCGGGCAGGTCGCTTTTGGCAAGCTTTTCCAAAGCCCTTCCCAACTTGTCATCATTGAAATCTTCGGGACTCCATGCTTTGCCGAATAAATTTTCAATATCCATCTTTTCGTAGAACTCCCCTACGCGATATAGGGGCTTCCTTTTAACAAGCAGGTTGATAACGAGGGCTTTGATTGCTTCACCGGGAGACATATCTGTTCGCTGCGGATCCCAAGATAC
>NZ_JBFEGN010000213.1:0-732 GCF_047228825.1 Siminovitchia jepli | reverse complement strand
TAGTGTAAAAAGTTCTATGAAAGATTAGCGATTTCTGCTTTTTCGAAGAGAAGAGGGAATATGTCGCCCGCAATCGCCCTTGACAAACAGTCAAAAAAGGTTGCGATAAAAGTATCAAGGGCGAAGGGGACAAAAGCAGGCACGACAAAGAGCCCTTGACATTATCCAATTTTAACCTTTTTCTCCATTCGGTTTGTCAAGGGTTCGCTCCGCCGATTGCTCAGATGCAAGGGCTCAGCTAAACAAAAGCTAGGCGGACTGCTGTTCGTCCAAGAAATCTTGGGCTAGCGAGATCAGTTTTGTCCATCTTTCCGGCATATTGGGCATCCTTTGCAGTTCAGGGATAATCACAGGCACCTGATTTTCTAGTGCCGCGTGTGGCCTAAGGAAATTGAAGTAAGCCACAAACAGTGTCACGAAGGAGACGGAACCTTCCTGGGAGCCGAATCCGGTTGTCGCTCGGTAGTTACCTTTAAATGTCCGGTTGAGGCGCTCAATGATTTGTTTAAGCGGACGGTATTCCTCCGAGACAGGATCCTCGTTGGTCAGGCCGATGACTCTGTGAATATCAAAATGAATGCCATGCTGGGCGAAAAAGTGCTGCGCCAGGATGTAGATGGGATTGCCATCGACGACAAACATCAGGTCTTCGGGGATTGTTTTAAATTTTTGCAACACCTGGTCCAGCGCTTTAATAGCGGATGGTGTGTCCCTGTTTGGCGACACAGGGTA
>NZ_JBFEGN010000212.1:0-733 GCF_047228825.1 Siminovitchia jepli | reverse complement strand
ATTGATGAACGTGTACAACTCTCTACTTTGCGCTATGAAACGATGGATGCAGGATACGATTTTGAACCCATTTATACCCAGGTCCATCGGATGGGGCATCAGTCTGTGATTGCGTATAATAAGCGCAATGAGCCTGAACCGGTCGGTTTTGATAAACATTTCGCGCCCACATGCTTTAGGGAACATTCCTATCGGTATGACAGCTTTGATCCGAAATATGAAACCTTAAAATACACCCGGCCAAAAGAATGCAAAGAATGTCCGCTCGCTAATGAAGGCCTTTGCCAGAAAGTGTACAAAGTGAAGGTGACCACGGACCTTAGAAGGTATACAGCGCCCGCCCGGGGCTCCCAAGCCTGGAAGACCATATATAAGCGACGTACCGCTGTGGAACGAGTCAACGCCTATCTTAAAGAATATTTCCAGCTCAACAATGTCCGCTACCGCACGGGGAAACGAGCGAAGGTTCATTTTGACCTTGTAACGCTAGTTTATAATGCGTCAAAACTGGCTGCCGACCGTATCAATGCATCGTTAAACCAACAAACTGCATAACTTTATTCTCAAATAAAGACAGATTTTTTTTGGTCGCCCTTTGAAAAAAATGAAAATATGGGGGGCTTAGTTTGTTATTGCTAAATTTCAAAGTTAAAACGAAAAATAAACATAGCAGTACTTTTTTTCATCTGGGATAAGATTAAATTTTTATAAAGAGCAATTATGAAATTGATTC
>NZ_JBFEGN010000211.1:0-751 GCF_047228825.1 Siminovitchia jepli | reverse complement strand
AGTGAGGTTTTTTTGTTACCACGCTATAAGCTCTCCGGAACCCCCGGCATAGCCAGGGGTTTTCTAAACCATTAAAAAGAGGCCGGCTTCATTTCTTGAAGCCGGCCTCCTTTGTTCCTCCTTTTCCGCTATTAATACCTATCGATAAATAACCATTTTCAGCATCCTGCTGCTTCATAGCCTAAGAAGTATTGACGCAACCGGTATCCCTGTAAGAATGCAAGGATAATGAAGAAAAGCAGCAGCATTATACCTGTTTTTTTCGTAAATATCGACCTTAATTGTAGGAATATAAGTGCTTTCATTCACTGGTCCTCACTCTATTTATGTCACTGGATCGCATTTTTCTCATCATTAATCCAAAAGAAAAAATGATCCCGATGGTCAAATACACGCCGGAAAATGTGTTTGTAAAGTAAGGGACCGAGATCCCAAAGGGGGCATAGTTTGCATGCATACCGACAACATATTGTGTAAAAGGCAGCCAAAGCAAAAAAGGACTGCCGAGTACGTAAAAAATATTATGAATGAAACCGAGTAGAATGATTACAGCTGCAGCAATACCAGCACCTCTTGTATAAACAGAGACAACAAGCGTCAGCATTCCAATAAAAGTTAGGCCAAGTATAAATGATGTTAGGATCATGACATATGTCAAGATGGAACTAGCACTTGCAGCTTTGAGGAGTAAATTTATGTTTTTTAGTCCTTAAAACAGAAAATGCACTTATCCACAGGTGTAAAAATTTAC
>NZ_JBFEGN010000210.1:0-938 GCF_047228825.1 Siminovitchia jepli | reverse complement strand
CAGATTACACTCCATTTCCAGTAAATTTTTGGGAATTCAGGAATTTACTCGTTTGGAATACCGAGAGTATATTATATATAAATGTTTTTATAAGTTCTTAATTTTACCTTTAAAGCGTTCGATAAACTGGTTATTCCATTCGTCACCGCCGGTTGCATTTCCGCTTTTCCAAATAGGAGGCTGAATGTTTTCTTCTGCTAGTAAGCGGGTTGCTTCAATCGTTATATTGTTTAAAATAAATGCATTTGTGAAAGTAGAAATCGCTCCAACCTTTTGCTCTTGGCCTTCAATCTTAAGTACGGCATCACCTACTTTAATTTTGCTATCGATGGCAATGTCTACAATATCTTGGAGGTTGTGTTTGCCAGGGTGCCGCGCTGGATGGTCGATTGGAGTTTCTTTCGCATGCTCAAAAGAACAAATACCAATTGTTTTCACGCCAAGTTCTTTAGCATATAGAGCAGCATCAATGGTCGCTGCATTGATTCCATAGGCATTGACAATCATTAATAGGTCGCCGGATTGTAATTGGTAATCGTCTAATACTAGACGTCCGTAACCAGGCATTCTTTCGATTTTCATGGAGCGAAGGGCACCGCCGCTTAAAAGGGTGCCTTCATCTAAAATTGCGCTGGCATGCATAAGGCCGCCCGCCCGAAAGAAAACTTCCTGTGAGGCTAAATTGGAGTGACCTCCCGGACCATACACATAAAAAATTTGATCATCCTTAACGTGTGACGCAACGGCTTCCGCAGCTTTTTGCATGGCATCTTTTTCCGTCTTCATAATCTCGTTTAAATAAGATACAATCTCCTCATAGTAGCTCATCATTAATTTCATTTCTCGATACCTTCCTCAAAAGTCTGTGTCAACCATTTGTGGGCAGATATTTTCGCCCTTTATTTTTGAAAGCACTTTCACACTTTTAGGGTTCTCCA
>NZ_JBFEGN010000020.1:0-45070 GCF_047228825.1 Siminovitchia jepli | reverse complement strand
TCCGGTATTAGCTCACGTTTCCGCAAGTTATCCCGGTCTTACAGGCAGGTTGCCCACGTGTTACTCACCCGTCCGCCACTCCGGATGTCAGGTATCGGAAGCCGGAAGCCTGATGAAAGCAGTTCACTGATGCTTTCAGCTTCCCCGAGAGGTCTTTCTCTCCGACCTCTGGCCTCTGATACCCGACATCCGGCGTTCGACTTGCATGTATTAGGCACGCCGCCAGCGTTCGTCCTGAGCCAGGATCAAACTCTCATATAAAGTAGTTTGTTTAGCTCATTATTTAAAGCTGGCAATGGTCTTAAACCATTATCAAAGTATTATTGACGTTTCGTTTCGTTCAGTTTTCAAAGATCAAACATTAGCCCGCCGCTTTAGAGGCGACTTTATTAATATAACACGCAAATTAGATACTGTCAACTAATTTTGAAATTCTTTTCCTGAGATCACTGGATTGTTCCCAACAGGATTATACTATCACCGTTGTCGGTCTTGGTCAATATATTTTTTATTAAATTTATGTTTTTTGGTCTTTAAATCAGGAAAAACACTTATCCACACTTGTGCATTTTTGCCAGTCATTTTTTCTATGATTAGTCAAAAATCTCCGGGGCTTTTTATGTTTCGCCCCCTAAATGGTTGTCTTTTTTCACTGCCGGACCTTTTTAGAACGGTCTCGACCTAGTGGGACGATAAGCGGCGTTTGGGTTACCGGGTCATTGATGACCTTGCACTTTAGTCCGAAAACCTCTTCGATAAGTTCTTCCGTCACGATGTTGGCTGGATTCCCTTGGGCGATAACCTTGCCAGCTTTCATGGCGATCAGATGAGTGGCATAGCGGGCAGCATGATTTAAATCATGGAGCACTGCCACTAAGGTCTTTCCTTGTTCATTGAGCTCTGTAAATAATTCGAGTAACTCAATTTGGTGTGCGATATCCAAGTAAGTGGTTGGCTCATCCAAAAGAAGCAATGGGGTTTGTTGGGCAAGCACCATCGCGACCCAGACACGTTGGCGTTGACCTCCGGAAAGCTCATCTACCAATCGGTTGCCAAGCTCGGTTGTATTGGTCAGCTCCATCGCCGTCATAACGGCTTGTTCATCTGCCTCAGTCCATTGCTGAATGAAGTTTTGATATGGATAACGTCCATGTGCCACCAAATTGGCGACGGTGATTCCATCAGGTGCAGTTGATGATTGTGGCAGAAGACCAAGTTTTTTTGCCACCTCCTTTGATTTATATGTACTAATTTTTTTCCCATCCAATAACACATGACCTGCTGAAGGTTTTATCATATTCGAAAGGGTGCGTAAAAGGGTGGATTTCCCACATGCATTAGGACCGATAATGACCGTAAAAGATTGGTCAGGAATCTCAATCTTGAGATTTTGGTAAATCACTCGATGATCGTATTGGATGGTAACATCTTCTGCTCCCAGTCGCGAACGTATAGGCGAAATCGTTTGGCTTTGAATATCTGCTTTTGTAATGGCCATAATCAATGACAACCTCTTTCAAGTCTATCGGTATATTTTATTGCTTTAAAAAGATGTTTATTTGCGCTTCCTATACTAAAAAAACCTGTCCTGGACCAATAGAATGATTTTATGCGCGTGGTTCTGCTTGTTTAAACGCCGCAGTTTTCTCCTTACGCGGCAGAACGTGCTTGGTGAAATAATAACCAAACTAAATACAACCCCCCAAGGGATAAGGTTAGTACCCCTACAGGAAGAATCGTTCCGGGAATCATTCTCTGTGCTAACACATCGGCACTTAATAAAATAAATGCACCGACTGCTGCTGTTGGAGCCAGACTTTCTTTCGTATTTGTTATGCGAAAGGCAATTTGCGGAGCAGCTAATGCCACAAAGGTAACCGGTCCCATAACAGCTGTCGCAGATGCTGTTAGAGCCACGGCAATCATAATCAATAAGAATTGCGACCATTCAACATGGACACCATGGGACTTAGCAGCATCCTTTCCCAACTCCATTTCGCGGAGAGGTCTATTCATGATTAGCGCTAATATAAGTAGAACCAATACGAACAGGGTTGCCGGCAACACATAGTACCAATTAACTCCGTTTAAAGACCCTACTCCCCAAGCACCCGCTGTTAATGCAACCTCAGCCTGACTTTGAAGAAGCAGCATTGAATTGAAACTGCCCAAAACGGTTGAAATGGCAATCCCGACAATAATTAATCGGAAGCCCTGTGTTCCTTTGCGAAAGGCAAATAAGTAAATGACAAATGCCGTTGCAAAACCGCCAATAAGCGAACCGATTGCGATAGAAGTATAGGACATCGACTTGATTACGAGCATCACGACCAAGGCTCCTGTATACGAGCCTGTAGTAAAACCAAGAATGTCAGGCGATCCTAAAGGATTTCGGGTAATCGATTGAAAAATCGATCCACTTACCGCCAGACCCGCACCAAAAACAATGGCAGCTAACACTCGCGGCAACCGCCAATCGATCACAACCGTCCTTTTAAATCCCGACATTTCACCAAAAAGTGAAGAAAACACCTCAGCAACACTTAATTTAAGTGTGCCAACCATGAGGGAAAACAAGGCAAGAGCTATTACAGCTATTAGGAAAATCCCAGTAACACTCATACTTCTTACATCTATTCGCAGTTTCACCGGTCCTTTTAGCTGTATATATTTCCGGCCAAAATCAACTCGACCCACGAAGTTCACTCCTTTTATCGTTAAATCTGATATCAAGGTTCTTGTCCCCACATCATAAACTACTCACTTTACGTCTCCTCATAAGGATAATAAGAATGGGGGCACCGACAAATCCCGTGATAATACCGACCGGAACTTCTGCTGGAGATATGACAACTCTTCCAATAATATCAGATAGAAGCAAAATCAATGGGGCTATGACCAAGGAATATAGAAAAATCCATGGTTGATCCGGGCCAATAAACCATCTCACACAATGGGGAACCATTAAACCGAGAAAAACAATTGGACCTGCAATTGCCGTTGCTCCACCCGCTAATAGCGTGACGGAAATCAAACCAAGAATTCGAATCATCTTCAGATTCACACCAAGAGAAGCGGCACGATCGTCACCATAGGCAATAGGATTTAACGCCGGGGCAATGGCCAAGGCTATTAAGATGCCGACAAGGAGAAACGGAATAATCGGCCAAAGATCTTCAAGACCTTTTCTTGCCAATGAACCAACTCTCCAGTTCAGCATCCCTGCAAATGCTCGGCTATTCATCAAAGATAGCGAAGTAGTGATTCCACCCAATGCTGCGCCCATTGCCACTCCTGCAAGGGTAATTTGTTCAGGCGATGGAGATTTTTTACCTGCACCACCACCAATGAAATATATGGCAACAGTTGTGGTTAGCGCCCCAGCAAGTGCAAACCATATATAAATTGACATCGATGTAATTGAAAAAACACCAACTGCCAATGCAACAGCAAAGGCTGCCCCTGCATTTACGCCAAGAATGCCGGGGTCAGCCAGTGGATTTCGTGTTAAAGCCTGAATCACAGCTCCTGCAAGACCAAAGGCTGGTCCAACCGCAAGGGCGATGATGGTACGCGGTATGCGAGACTCATGAACGACCGTATAGTCATAGCTGTTGGCGGAAGAAAACAGTGCTTCCCAAACGAAACCAAAGGAAAGCGGCTTTGCTCCAATCATGAGACTTAGAAAAATCGCCACCGATAAAAGGAATAGTGCGACGACTAATCCTATCATCCGTTGCAACCGTAAGGCAGTAATTGGCTTCATTTTCTTTTCAACTACTTTTTTTGGTTTACCTATTGGCTGCTTACTTGCTGTCACTATTTCACTCCCCGCCTTCTAAAGCTTGATGAAACATGGGTGGTAATTTTTCAATTGCCCAAAGTAAGGCAGGTGCCGTACCTGATGAAAAGGCATTTGCATAATCGCTATCAATAATAATCGATCGTCCATCAACAACTGAAGGGATTTTTTTATAAAGAGCATTGCCAGTTACCTCTTTTGTGTCTACCCAAATTGGTAAAACAACTGTTAAATCAGCATCTAAAAGCTCTAATTGCTCGTCTGCTATTTTAATATAGAAATCATCGTTTGCTTTTTCTTCAATTTCTTTTTTATTTGTAAAACCAAGCTTAGTCATAAAATCAACACGGGAATCTCCCGTGACATACGCCCCCCAGCCTTCAGACGTGTATGCGCCTACTGCAACAGTCTTGCCAGTAAATTGCGGGTATTTCTCCTTTGCTTTTTCAAAAGCAGCGTCAACATCCTTCAATAATTTTTCGCCTTCTGCTTCCTTTCCCAAGGCTTTCGCGATCATTTGAACTTGTTGTTGATAGGAGGTCAAGTAATTATCGCCGCCTTCAGGAACACCTACGGTTGGGGCAATCTCGGAAAGACGATTGTAACGTTCCTGATCACCGGAGGATCTTACATCGAGTATTAAGTCCGGCTCAAGTGAAGCAATTTGCTCATAATCAAGTTCCGTAGTTCCGAGAATAGTTGGGGGAGTTTTATAGGCTCCTTCTAACCAAGGCCCTACACCTTCACCGCCAAAAGCAAGCCAATCACTGGCACCAACAGGCTCTACTCCAAGGGCTAGAGCGGTTTCTGCATCACCCCAGCCAAGCGCAACAATACGTTCGGGCTGTTCTTTAATCTCTGCTTTGCCAAACTTTGTTTCAATTGTAACAGCTGAAAAGCCATTTGTTTCGTTATCTGATTTTTTCTCAGGCTGTTCACTTGTTTTAGAGCCACATGCAGCTAATCCAATCGCTACAAAAGCAACCATCACAAAGCTTAACAAATGAGTGAAGCGCAATTTTTTTCTCATTGACACATTTTCTCCCTTAACTCTTTTTTATAATTGCAAGCATTCATTGATAATGATTATCATTTTCTTTAATTATTGCCAGAACCTAAATATTTTGTCAAGAGTTGTTTATAGAGCCTAGGCATTTCCCGACAAGGAAAATACTGGTTTTCCCAGTTTGCAATTTTAATTTGAAGTGGATATTAGCAGCAAAATACTTCGTAAAGTGAATCAAAATGGAGTCATCCAATAAATAAAAGGCTATAAACCATTGGGTTTTATAGCCTTTCTTCATTATTCCCACTCAAAGATCTTTATAAAAGGATCCAGACAAATAGCCGAAATAATCTTCTCAAATTCTGTTTTTGTCCAATAAGGAACAACTGCTTTTCCTTTGGCGATTGCTTTCACCTTTTTAGAAACATTCACTTCAAAATATTGCATATCAACTGCCCTATCTAGACTTTTACAAAACATACAAATACCAAACTTGCATATGCCTGAGAATATCCGGCTCCTTTATCTGAAAGTAACCAGGTCCGATAACGTTGGACATCTTCTACAGCCAAAGAATGAAGGTCAATGTTTGAAAAGCGATCTCTCATACTTTCTATGGTTCGTTTGCGAACAGAAAAAGTACTTTCTTCTACCTCCGTTTCATAAGCAGGAATGTATACAATATCCATGAATTGACCATACGTCATATGTTAATTTCCATAACCATCTGCTTTATGATATTCATTTTTCACCTGTACCCATTCTTTAAAAGCTTGTAAAGCAGAAGCAACTTTTTTTCCTTGTTGATTTGTACGCTCTTTTTTCGAAGTCGCTTGCCAGTAATGCAATCTGTTCCCCGTTCCGTTTCATAGAAGTATCGTCCCGAGCTATATATACACCAGCATATTTTTAGCCATGACTGTCTTCCTCCAATTCTAGTTCACAACCTAGAATCGACTCGTGGGTACACGCCCTAAGCGTTTATTATGATCAAATTTGATTCGTATAGAATTATACTTGGGGTATCCAAGCTGGATTAAATCATGCTTTCTGAAACCTCTCCCCATTTCAATGGGGAGAGGTTTCAATTAGGGATTCAAATGTTACTTACAAAGACTAAACAAGAAGAAAAATCTAACCTTGAACAAACGTCTGTGAGTATAGATAAAAGCTCGAGTTGGAAATCAGTCAAACAAGGCTTTTTAGCGGAAATATTGAATCCTAAAACAGCATTATTCTTTTTAGCATTTTTACCTCAATTTATCCAAAATGACGGAAGTAGTGTGACATTACAACTTTTTGTTTTAGGGATTGTATTTGTGCTAATGAGTATTGTATATACCACTTTTTTGGCTTATTGTACAAGTTTCATAGGAGCAAAAATTTTCAAAACATCAGGTGTTTTTTCTAATAAAATCGAAAAAATTGTTGGTTTGATTTATATTGGATTAGGCATACGTTTAGCCCTTCAAACTCAAGAATAGATGGCGAATACAAACTATTCGTTTTCCAAAACCTAACCTGCTTTATGATTCTTATAAAATTATAGAATGAAAGAAAACACTTGTTTTTAAACAACCTTAGTAACCATCTATCAGTGTAACAGATAGATGGTTACTTTACTTCCGGGCACAAAATCAACAAACCTCATTTTCGGGGTAGTACCAGCGAAGCTGACACCACCCGCAATAAGAAAATGTCAAGGCTTGCCATCACAGCCCATGATATTTACCGAATAAAAAACGTATTTTTGTAAAGATTTCTCAAACATGATCATCTTATTCTACGCTCCAGCGGAAAAACCATGAGGACAAAATGATCGACACGATGGCGACACCAATGAGGACCGCGACATCCACGCCATTCTCCCAAATCGGTGTGAAATTCCATGTTTGCCTTATTAAATGAATGACGTAGTAAAGCGGAAGGATGTGGGCGATAACACGTAATACGTTTGGCATCCATTCAATCGGAAAGGTGGCTCCCGATAGAAAAATCATCAAATTCAAGGCAAGTGAACTGATGGCTGAGGCCGTTCGCACGGTTTTGGCAATTGAATTGATCAACAGGCCGAACGGGAAGAAGGCAACCAGGCTTAATAGGATGGCCAACAAGGTACTTCCCAAATATTTCGGTACATGTAAATTGAAGACGAGGAATCCAAAAATGAGAATAATTCCGGCGCTGATGGCAAAAATGACGGTTCCCTGCACGGTTTGCGCCGTTAACACCATCCAGGGCCTTACTGTTGTGACCTGATAGCGTCGCAAAATGCCTTTTTCACGATAGTTGGCCATCACCGTTCCGATTCCGAAAAACGCAGTGGTCAAGATATTCACGGCAATCCAGGACGGGATGTAAGCATTGCTGTAAGTCATCCCGCCGATTTCTGCGCTTCCGAACATCGCCCCGAATAGCCAGATCATCAGTACCGGAAACAGAAAGGTCCAGAACACGGCCATTTTTTCTCGAAAAAATAACTTGGTTTCCATTACCGACAGTTTCACAATTTTATTCACACTGATCGCTCCTTTAACAGGTGGACAAACAAATCATCCAGCGTGCCCCTCTCGAAACGGAATGCAGCCACTTTCCAACCGCGTTCTTCACATTCTTTTAAAACCAGGTAGGCAGAACGCTGGAGATTTTCCGTTTGAATTCTCACCCGATCCGCGGATTTTTCCACATGAATCACGCTGGGCAGGGCGATCAATACATCGGGATCCACATCAAAACTCTCAAACGCCAGGTAGTTTGTCGCCAGGTCTTCAAGCAACACATTCGGTTTTCCAAGTGCCCTGATTTTGCCATCGTACACCATGGCGATCCGGTCGCAAAGTTTTTCTGCTTCTTCCATATAATGCGTTGTGACCAGGATGGTGGTTCCTTGTTTCTTCAGGGTATGGATGACTTCCCACAATTCGCGGCGTGCTTGCGGATCAAGCCCCATGCTCGGTTCATCCAAAAACACGATTTCGGGTTGATGCAAAACGGATAAAGCGAGCGTTACCCGTTGTTTCCAGCCACCGGAAAGATCCTTGAAATACGAATTGAGTTTGTCTTTCAAATGTAATTGTTCAATAATGTCCATCAGGTTATGATGTGTGTCATAAAAAGAGGAAAACAGATTCAGCGCTTCTTTGACCTTCATTAACTCCTGTATGGATGTGGCCTGGAACTGCACCCCGATTTTTTTATTTAATTGATAGCGGTCGGATTCCTTGGCGGGGTCAAAGCCGAGTACGTGCACGTTTCCGGAATCTCTTTTCCGCAGTCCTTCCAGAATCTCAATGGTGGTGGTCTTACCGGCTCCGTTCGGACCGATAATCCCGAAAATTTCGCCTCTTTCGACTGTAAACGAAACCCCCTGTACGGCTCGAGTTTCCCCGTACTGTTTGGTCAAGCCTTCAACTTCAATGACAGGTTTCATCTTTTTTCTCCTTCTTTCAAAAAAAATGAATGGATTTTTGCTCTTCAGTCTTGCATGACAAAAAAGGTTATTCCGGCAGCCACCCTTTGTTTTCGGCAATTGAGACGGCATCCATCCTGTTTCTCGCTTCAAGCTTCTGAATAATTTCGGAAATGTAGTTGCGGATCGTAGCTGGAGAGATATATAGAGCCTTACTGATTTCTTTGACGGAGTCGCCCTTCTTCAAGTGCAACAAAATCTCGGATTCTCGTTTCGTGAGTGGATTGATTTCTTCCATCATGGAAAAAGTAAGGTGCGGGCTAAAGACACGCTTGCCCGCGTGAATTTTTCGCAGTGCTTCCGCCAATTCGGACACGGGCGTATCTTTTAGCAAATAACCCATCACTCCGGCCTTCACGGCACGTTGCAGGTACCCGCTTCGGGCGAAGGTGGTCACGATGGCGACCCGGCATTCACTGACTTCATCCCTCAACTTTTCCGCTGCCTCCAGTCCGCTTAACAATGGCATCTCTATATCGAGCACGGCAATATCGGCGTTTTTTTCCTGGACCAGCCGGAGAGCCTGTTCACCGTTGTCGGCTTCCCCGACAATTTCAATATCTTCTTCCAGGGCCAACAACTGGCTGACCGCGGATCGAAGCATTCCCTGATCTTCCGCAATGACGATTCTCATTGGATTCCCTCCTTCTTGATCGCCGGTTTCTTGACTTTCGGCACGATAATCGTGATTTTCGTCCCTTTTGTTTCCCCGGTTTCCACTTCAAGTTTCCCTTCGATCAGCAACAACCGTTCTTTCATGCCCAACAAGCCGCTGCCGAACCGGTCGTGATTTTCCTTCCCAATACCAACTCCGTCATCCTCCACCTGAAGAATGTATTTTCCTGGTCCTTCTTCGAGGCGGATTGTGCATTTGTGCGCGCCGCTGTGTTTCACGACATTGGTGACACATTCGCGGAGACACAGGCTCAGGATATTTCGAATAATCGGCGGGGCCCCACCAAGTTCATCATTGCGTTCCAATTTGAATGAAATTCCGGCGGACTCGCACATTTGGGCCGCCTGCTGGCACTCCTCGCCGAGATCGATGGACTGCATATCACTGATCAGTTCCCGAACCTGCAACAAAACGGATCTTGAAATATTCTGGACCTCACGTGCTTCTTTTGAGGCTTGGTCGGGATTCCTGGGAATCAGCCGCTCCACCAATTCACCTTTCAACGTAATTAGAGACAGGGTATGGCCCAGCGTGTCATGAAGATCACGGGCGATTCGCTGGCGCTCTTCATTTTTAATCAGTCGGGAAATTTCATCATTGGCATGTTGTAACCCCAATTTCATTTCATGTGATTTCCGGATCATTCTCACCATGTAGGGCAACAAGAAAAGAATGAGGAGAATCGAATACCAGCCAAGGTACAATGGATTCGACTCTTTCCAGAAATAGAACCCAACCGCCCCGGCAAAGAGCACAGCCATGAGTACGGTCATCCCGGTAATTTTACGGTAGGATGGGTACTTGCCGATCACCAAAGCCGGATAAAAGCCGAAGCTCAATTCCCACGGGCTCAAGAAAGCCCCCCATAAAGCAATCGCGACCAGTTGAACAATGATGAAAAAGGTTCGGTGTTTCGCATTCATAATGCTGATCAAATGAGCTGTTGCGATTATAAAAAACAAAAGATAGTTGTACCCAGTCGGTTGCGGAAAAATAATCATAGAAATCAATGGAGGAAGCAACATCATTGTTTCCCACGGCAGTCTGGCGTGAGCCATTTCTTACCACCTTCCTCATTTTGCTCTATCATACCATATGGCTTTGAGCCATTGACCTTAACCTTTTTCGTTGGTAATCGAGGCCCCGGGAATTTGGGTCTGCTTCCAGTGTTTCAGCCACATCGGAACCAACCAGATCGAAAGTAAGAAGACCACGACATGCACCGGCTGTGCAATAACCCAGAATTTATCTGCGGGCGGATTGGCCCAAACATTCAGTGAAGACAACAGAGTGACACCCCCGGCCAGCAGAACATAATAGAGTGAAGGTTTGGCAGTTTTTTGAAACCACTTTACGAAAATCATTGCCCCGGCGATATTTGCGATGATCGAAGCAACCGCAATGGAGATCCAATTTAACTGGGAGAACCACAGGCCTGTCACAGCACCTAACAGGTAAGCCGCAGCAATACCTGCCGCTCCTGAAATAACCCCTGCATATAAACCGACTAATATACCTTTTCTCATTGTTCTTTGTGCCTCCTTCATTTAATTTATTAAAAGCATATCGAAAAGCCGACAGGGGCCGGTAGTTATGTATATCACTTTTTTGAAATGATAAATATCATTTTTTAAAGGTTTTTCGGATCGGTTCATGTTATTAAAAATGACTTTTTAAGGAAAAATGGCGGCAACATCTACGGACTGGCCCGATTACATTTCTAATTTTCTTCCTTATTGCTGGTACCCCCCATTTAACCTATATAAATCCGGACAGTTTTATTTGTTGACAAATTCTAATTATTAAAGATACCATTTAAACATAAATATTTAAAAAATTGAGATGAATCACTTTGGAAGGAAAACCTTCCGTGAGCAACTCGCACAGTTCCTATCGTAATGTCGATATTAGGCAGTGATGAACGTTATGATCATATTCTTATGTATAAACAAGTGCCCACCTTTATTTGGAAGCTATACATGCTAAACCAAATAAAGGAGGATGCTTATTATTATGAACATGAATCGATCGATGGTTATGATCTTTATCTTTGTCGCTACCTTTTTAGCGGCTGCAGAGTCATCGATTGTTACGACGGCTATGCCGAAAATTGTATATAATTTAATATTGGGTAGATATTCATAAGCTGTAGAATGTTTGTTTTTACAACTAATTAATAAAAAAGAGTATTCCGATATTCATTCAGTTTAAATTGGGTAGAAAATCAGCATATCATAATAATGAAAATGTTATGATTTTTTATGGAAGAAAGGTGGAGTGACAACATGTTTTCATTTATTGTCGTTGTGTTTCTTTTATTTTTAGTCCCGGGTCCTGCAGTGATTATTACAATTTCTCAAACGATAAAAAGCGGGAGAAAAAATGGTATTATGACTGCTTGTGGAATCGCCTTAGGGGATAGTATTCACGTGTTGTTCGCTGTTTTAGGGTTATCAGCGATATTATTAAGTTCTGCTCTAGCATTTGAAATCGTCAAATATATCGGAGCTCTTTATTTATTTTACTTAGGAATTCAAATATTACTGACAAAGGCTAAACAAGAAGAAAAATCAAACCTTGAACAAACGTCTGTGAGTACAGATAAAAGCTCGAGCTGGAAATCAATTAAACAAGGCTTTTTAGCGGAAATATTGAATCCCAAAACAGCATTATTCTTTTTAGCATTTTTACCTCAATTTATCCAAAATGACGGAAGTGGTGTGACATTACAACTTTTTGTTTTAGGTATTGTATTTGTGCTAATGAGTATTGTATATACCACTTTTTTGGCTTATTGTACAAGTTTCATTGGAGCAAAGATGTTCAAAACATCAGGTGTTTTTGCTAATAAAATCGAGAAAATTGTTGGTTTGATTTATATTGGATTAGGCATACGTTTAGCGCTTCAAACTCAAGAATAGATGGCGAATACAAACTATTCGTTTCCCAAAACTTAACCTACTTCATGATTCCTATAAAATTATAGAATGAAAGAAAACGCTTATTTTTAAACAACCTCAGTAACCATCTATCAGTGTAACAGATAGATGGTTACTTTACTTCCAAGCACAAAATCAACAAACCCCATTTTCTCTGAGCAATGATCTCGAAATATTAATTCTAGCCGGGGTATTCTTTTTTAGTACTATGTTTGGTATTTCCATAATGATCGACTGCGAAGCTAAACAACACTTTCATCAAAAACAGTAAGCTAATGGTCAACATATATGGAGTTATTCCTGGCAGCATCGGCACGACCCCCAGACCAACAGACAAAAGCAAGCCCGCTACAAATAATTGCACATGCTTCCCAATAAGGGAGTTTACGATAAAAGCCCCGATGATCGTATAAGCCCATATCCCTACTGAATACCCAATATTTGTATTGAGAAGCAGGGCAATAAGCACGATATGGACGTGGATCGCGATGAATACGATCCGATTTTTTTTCCGCACCGCATAAAAATTGCTAGTTGATGCTGTAAAATTCGCTATAACGCCCGCAAAAACATCGAAAATCAATAATAATGCCAGGGCGCTGCGCCACACCGGCAAATCGTTGGCCAATTCAGGGAATCGGTAATATAACGCAGCCGCCAATATACCGCCAAAAAGCAGTATCGCTAAAATAGATCCAACAGACTGTTTCTCACCAAATACATCATGCAAAAAAGAAGGAATTCGAAGCTTTCTCATTTCACGCCACTCCCATCATCAATAAATAACACCTTTTTATAAAGTTATGTATTATGTATAGCATTTATCTCTAAAACTATTATATCTACATGAACTTCATTGTTCAATATGTTTTGTACTGTTTTTATTGAATCAGTCTAAAACTTTGGTTACACTACATATGAGGTGAACGATGATGAACGGTTACGAACGACGGAAACAGAAAAAAATGGAGCAAATATTCAGCGCATCGATTGAATTATTTTTCAAATACGGCTTTCAGAAGGTTAGCATGAATGAGATTGCGCATAAAGCGAATGTTTCTCCTGCAACCATATATAATTACTTCGGGACAAAAGAACAGCTTTATACTGATTCTCTGATGAATTGGCTGGACAAGCAGTTGGCACAGTACGAGGACATACTGAATTCCGAGTTATCTTTTCTTGAAATAACTAAAAAAATCATGCTGTTGGAGGCTAAAAATTTGAAAATTTTAGCAGATGAGTTTCCGAAATTCCCATCTTCTGATTTAAGAGGGTTGATACAAATGATGGACGGTTATAGCGAGCAGAAGGTCGTACCTTTTTTTAAGAAGTTTGTCGCACTTGGAAAACAAGAGGGGTATATTCGAAAAGATCAATCTGAAGAGATGATGATGCGTTATTTTACAATGTTCCAAAATGAACTGGTCCGGAATTGGGAGGGATCGAATCAAAAGTGGACAACCGAGAATATGGATCAATTGATGGAATTGTTCTTTTATGGGGTAGCTGGACGGGCACAGCCTCAGGAATAGTACAAACCGAATCCCTTTTTTGCGAAATTAACAATACTTTTATTAGTGATCGTCTTGTAGTTGTGTGTCAGTATTTCCGTCAAACAATACTGCTTGTAGAGTGATAAGGGTCTCGCCTTCACCAAAGAAGTCTAACACTTTTTCGTTAATGGTAGAGACAATATTATATCGCGCAGTATCCAAGAGTGAAATAATCGGTAAAGAAGCTTTGGCTATTATCCGCCACCATTGACCTAGCTTTTGTCCGTGTTGTGAAACGTAACGCAGGATGGCTAAAAATAAAGCCTAGAGACTCATCCTGCATTTGATGGTAACACGGACAAATCGATTCTAAGTATTCGCTGATGGGGCCCCGACCCCTTCCACCGCATACTAAGAATCGGGCACTACGGTCAATGGCAAGCAGCTATCGCTGTGGCTTTGAGCAAACATTAAATTTGATACTTCTATTTACAGCCGAAGTTAACGCAAATATTTAATTGTCAAAGATCAAATTTTTGTTTTTGAATTATATAATACAAGGGAGTGTTGAAAATGATAAAACAGGAAGAACTACTTGCCCGCCAACTGCAGCTGCAAGCTGAAGCAGATGCAATTGTTGAAGAAATGCACCTTAAGCAATTGCTGGAAGAAGCCGGTACACCACTAAAGGTAGGGAGTGCGGCTCTAGGTTTAATGGTTTGGAGAGACCTCGATATGACAGTCGTTTGTTCTAAGTTAAACATCGCTACAATTTCTGGAATAGCTTCGCAATTGATGTCCAATCCTCAAGTCCGCGATTTGAAATTCATCAATGGATCCAGCCTATCCCGACGGTTATTTTCTAGGTATCATCGCCCCTTCCGTAACCTTCAATAGCGAGTAGATCACTGACAAGTCATCGACAGAAAACCATATATTCCGATTTTAGATCACTATGTTATATTGAATGACTTTCAACCAAATTTTCCGAAGAGACAGAAAATAAAAGCCGCGTGAGGAATAAGCAAAGGGGCCAAGCCTTTTTAGCTCGCCCCCCATCCTATTAATGATCTGCTATCCTTAAGCCTTTCAATTTCACTCCCGCTCAATCCCTTGTCCATCCACGCGATGGCTCTCGATTAACTGCATAACCCACGTTTCATCAAATCGAAGCTTTTCCAGCCGATGCCGGAAAAAGATCTGAATATATTTCTGCTCCCCGCCGGGAATCCGTTCGTCTTTGCTCGCATATTCCAACCGTTCTTCCTCGTGGCGGATTTCATAACGCAGGTAATCTTTGTATTGATGCAAAATTAAAAACTGCAATTCCTTGCTGATCAGTTCAAAATTTTTCAGTTTCGTATAAAAATGCAGCTCGTAATCCGGCGAATATGGAATCGGTTCTTCCATCAATCGAAAAAAACGTATTCTGCCTTCGTCCGTAAGTTTATAAGTCTTTATTTTTTTTCCTCTTCCTTTTTTGGCACCCTCCGGTTGCTCATCGGGAACCTGTTCGATCAGCCCGTCCGCAAGCATGCCGTGGATCAGCGGATAAATCGCCCCCCAGCTGACTTTTCGCGTAGGACCAACGATCCCGTTCAAAATCTGATGCAGCAAATAGCCATGCATTGGGTTATTCATCAATTCGCCGAGTATGAACAATTCGTACAAACGAAAGCCCCCCTTGTAGGTTTACTGCTTTTAAGCAAACAACAGTATAACATACGGCTGCCTGAAAAAACAGAAAATCCGCAGGTCGCGACTTTTCCAGGCCGCATCCGTTTGCGGCCGGTTCCGGTATTTCGCTTTATTACCCTGCCGTTACGCCGAATGCTGCTGCGCCATCACTTGGCGGTGTTTCGGCAGGAATGATACGGCGAGCAGGTTCGCAATCGCGATCCCCAACATGAGTAGAAAAACGGCATGCATTCCGGCAGTCAGCTCCGTTTTGGAGCCGATTATGGTTACATACTGGTTGTAAATCGTGCCGAATACCGCGATGCCGACCGTTTGGCCCAGCGCACGGGCCAGCATGCTGGAAGCGTTGGCGACGCCGCGTTTTTCCCAGCCGACGACCGATTGCACGACAACGGTGGAGGGCGTCGCAACGAACCCCATTCCCAATCCGATTAGCACGAGGATACCGATCCAAAATACGTAGGGCGAGTTCATCTGAAGCGCAATCAACCAGATGGAGCCTGCCATGACCAGCGAAGAGCCGAATACGATCGATGCCTTCACCCCGACCCGGTACATGAGCCGGCCGGCGATGTTGGAGGCGAGCGGCCAGGCCAGCGACATCGGCATAGCGATCAGGCCCGAGCTTGTCGCGGAATTACCGAGCACGGATTGAATCCAGATCGGCGAGTACACCGTCAACCCCGACGTAATGCTGAACGTCAGAAAACCGCTGATATTGGTGACGTTCAATACGCGGATCCGGAAAATCGATAACGGGATCATCGGTTCCTCCGCCCGTTTTTCAATCCAGAGGAACAACATAAAACATACGGCCGATGCCGCGAACAGCCCCATGATCACCGGGGAATCCCAGGTATGCCGTGACCCGCCGCTCAGCAGCGCATACAACAGCGCGGAGAAGGCAATGGTAAACATAATCGCGCCGAGGTAATCGATTTTTTTCGCCTGACGTTCGATCGGCTGGTGCAAAAATACGACGACCAGCAGCAGGGCGATGATGCCGATCGGCACGTTAATGTAGAAAATCCATCGCCAGGAAACTTGATCGACGAAGTAACCTCCGATTAGCGGGCCGAGAAGGCCAGCCACGGACCAAACGGACGAAAAGACACCCATCATTTTGCCGTGCTGCTTGCCCGAGAACAAATCGCCGATGACGGTAAAGCACACGGGCGCAAGCGCCCCGGCACCAAATCCTTGCAAAGCCCGGAACCAAATGAGCCCCGTCATCGATTGCGCGGCTCCGCACAAGATGGAACCGAGCACGAATAAACCGATGCTGGAGGCGAACACAAGTTTGCGCCCGAACAAATCGGCGAGCTTGCCGAAAATGGGCGTCGCCACGCAGGTGGTCAACGTATAAATCGCAAACACCCAACTGAACAGCGTCTCGCCGTGCAAATCCTTGATCATATGCGGGGTAGCGGTGGCGACGACGGTCGCATCCAAAGCGCCAATAAACATCGCCGCCAGCAGTCCGGCGACAACCATGTTGACGTTGGTTTTCGAGGCCATGCAGAAAACGCCTCCTTACATTTTCTTTATGCCGCCCTTTGGTTTAACGATTGCAAACCAAGTAAAGGGTATTGCCTTCAGGATCGTTGAAATGCACGACATTGGCCGCCTTGCCTTCCACGGAATCTTGGAATTGAACGCCGCGGGATTTCAGCGTTTCGATGGCTGACTCCATGTCCTCCACCTCAAACCCTATGGACATGCTGCCCGATTTTTCCGGAAGGGAACCTTGTTCTCCGGCAAGATGCAGGAGACCGATCGTCAATCCAGGTGCCGCGATTTGCGCAAAATGCCCGTCACCGTGCTGCAGCTCCAATCCCAAGGTTTCGGCGTAAAATTTTACCGCCTTTTTCATATCCGCTACCATTACAGTCACATTGCCGCTTTTGAACATCTTATATTTCCTCCTTATTCGTTTGATCTATTTTATTATATCAAATTAATATAATAAGTAAACATATCTTATTGATATATTTTTATAAAAAATGGTGAGGAGCTACGTAAAAAAGAGAACGCCAAAGGGCGCTCTCTCTATCCGGGCAGCCTTGCGTCGCCCTCGATCCTGCCGCACGTGATGTGCCTTTCTCAATGATGGGTGAAGTATGCTAGACTAAAACAGCCTTAGCCCGATGAGAAGCTCGAGCTAAGGCGGCTTAGACATTTTGTTTTATTCCACCGTCTACTTGACGATATCACTAAAGGGCGGCTTTCAATCTTGACGTTATTGCATCATTACTGTCTTTGGAATGCAACCTTTAGGCCTAGTCCGGTATAGATTGTTCCGACGAATTTGCTACCTAGGCGGCTTAAACGGCTTATCCATGTCCTCCGTTTAACCAGTTTTCCAAGTGCAGAGATACCTAGTACAATCGAGGTTGTATACAATGCACTTAAAATCACAAAGACGACACCAAGGATCAAAAACTACATGGTGACTTGACCTCGTTCGTGATGAACAAATTGAGGCAAAAAAGCCAGAAAAAACAGCGCTGTCTTTGGATTAAGAACTTCTGCAACAGTTGCCGAAAAGAATGACTTTAAAGCTCCTCCCGATTTAACCTTTGGAAGTTGCGGTTCTGATGGCTTACTCATCATTTCGCGAACTCCTAAATATAGTAAGTATACCGCTACTAAATTGAAAGCTAGAGCAGAGGTCATCAATATAGTGGAGAGCCCGACAGTAGCAAATAAGGTGTGAAGAAAATCCCCGATTGCGATGCCAAGCCCTGCCATAATGCCTCCTTTTCGCCCGTTTTGAACGGTACGAGTAATGGTAAGAAGAATGGCTGGTTCTGGAATTAAAAATAGAAGAATGACAACGATCACATACGCTAGTAAAGTTGAAAAATCCGACATCAGGCTTCCCCCTTCAAAAGCATTCAAGATGATATATTGTTGTTACGGTTTTGCAGCCATTGTTCAAATTCAGCGGGTGTGCTCACTTTATGATCTAATACAGCCGTATAGATATCAAAGCTTTTCACCTGTTTACCATACTCGGCTCTCGATGCCCAGACAGTTTTGATCCGCAGGATAGAGAGAACCGCCTCTTCATGAAGACGACCGGGCAACGTACGAATATGCCGCAGATCAGGTTGTTTCTCAGGATCATCAACGAACCAAATATCTAGCGACCATTGGTTCTCGCTTTTAGATAAGTAATCCAATCCAATAAAATACCCGTCCGTGTAAGCCGGATCGGTGTTCCAGCTACCGGTATCGTTCATAAATTTCATCTGCCGAATCTTGGGATTCAATATCAATTGCGAAGCAATTCGAGAGATTACAGCAATGTCCAACTTGGAACAAACGACCGTCATATCAAGGTCTCTCCAAGTCATTAAACCGAGTGCCGCACTTCCAACTTTGACGGGCATGCCGGCTGCTTTTAGCGATTGGATAAGGTTCAATTCTTCCACCACTGCAGCGGCCTCCGCTTGCAGCTGAAATTGACAAGCAAGCAGATCTTCACGTTTTATCATTTGTTCGCTCCCCTCTTGACGCGCTCATGCCAATTGTTCCTATAGTTTTTTCTATAGTGGTCAACCGCAAAGCCAAAGATGACTTTCAACATAAATAATGGAAAAAAGAATTATTCAATTCATTTACTTTTGCCACTCCATTAAAATCTTATGCAATGGCCTTGTTATAAACGCGAGTTGACCAAATCAATGTGATAATTGTAATAACCGCAATGACAATAAATCCTGCGAAAACTGATTGGTTTATAATTGATCCTTCCGCTAATTTTTTGGATGCTTCTACTCCATAATATAGCGGATTGAAATGGGCGAGTACTTGTAACCACTTTGGTCCAAATGACATTGGTAATAAAATTCCGGAAAGTAAGGTTAACGGTAATTGTAAACTTGTTACTACGGCAGCAACCCCACCCACATCTTGGAAAATTAAACCCAGACTTCCAGACCATGCTGAAACCATCATCGTAAGAACCGAGAGTAATATTAATTGTAATAAAATACCAACAAAGTGCATTTCATAACCAAATAAACTTGAGATTACTAAAACGATAATTGCTGGAATAAGGAACGCTACGACATCTTTTAATACCCCTCCCATTAACATAGCGAACCGACTGGCTGGGGTTACACGTAAACGTTCAATAATCCCACTTTTTAGGTCAAAAACCATTGACCATCCAGCACCCATTCCTGAACTAAACGCTAAGAGAACTAAAATTCCCGGCACAAACATATCTAAAACCTGAGCTGTAGTCATAGCAGGATGGGTAATGTTTTTCAATAATGGACTAAATAATAAGATATATAACAAGGGAGTCATCAAACCTGAGATTACCCAAACAATTTGGCGAGCTGACTCTTTTAATTTACGAACAAAGAAAATATTCGTTTCCCGTACAACCTGCATCATTGTTCTTCTTCCTTTCCGCCATCACGCAATTCTTTACCAGTTAATGTTAAAAAGACATCATTTAAGGAAGGCATTGATAACGATAAATTGGCTAATTCAATCTGATGTTCTTTTGTGAAGTTAATAATATCAGTAATTAATTCTTCACCTATGTCAGTGTAAATGGAAAATTTCATATTTGCTTCTGTCACTTTATCAAGTTCTAATTGTTTAAAAAATAGTTTCATTTTTTCGCTGTCATGCAGATGTTTCATTTCCATTGAAACAACTTCACTCGAAATCTTTTTCTTTAATTCTGTAGGTGTTCCTTCAGCGATAATATTGCCGTGGTCTATGATAATTAAACGGTCACATAACGCGTCCGCTTCTTCTAAATAGTGAGTCGTTAGGAAAATGGTCATTCCATTGTCACGTAATTTTTTAATGTGCTGCCATAAATTAGCGCGGTTTTGTGGATCAAGTCCTGTCGTTGGTTCATCAAGAAATAAAACTTTTGGTTCATGTAAAATTCCTTGAGCAATCTCTACACGACGTTTTTGCCCGCCAGACAATGTACGAACAAAGCGCGGAAGTAATTCATGAAAATCTAGCAATTTACTCAATTGCTCAATTCTTTGCACTGTAACATCATTTGATAGCCCATATAATTTTCCTGATAGTTCCAGATTTTCCCGTACTGTGGCGTTTGGATCAGCACCACCAAGCTGACTAACATAGCCTATATTTGCACGGACTTTTTTGGCTTCGGTTAACACATTATATCCAGCTATATAAGCTGTTCCGCTACTAATGGGCAACAATGTTGTCAGTATTCTTTGTGTAGTAGTTTTACCTGCTCCGCTCGGTCCAAGAAAACCAAAAATTTCTCCTTGATCGACTGTAAAGCTAATATTATCAACGGCAATAATTTTTTCCTTTTTGCTCACATAAGTCTTACTTAAACTTTCAACACTTATTAATTTGAACATAATGTTTATCCCCTTCTTTCTTTGTTTTTCAGCTTCTTTTAATACCCAAGCTTTACGATAGCATCAAGCCTATTCCGGACTATTACCCGTCTCACTTCCTATCGCGAAAGGAGTGTATACATTTTCATAAGCCACATGCATCGTCATCCCTCTTAACGCATGATCCAAATTGTGGCAGTGATCCATCCATAGACCAGGATTATTTGCCAGGAAAGCAACTTCAAACGTCTCGCCGGGTTCAATATTTACAGTATCTAGGACAAGTGGGCTACCACTAATCGGTTTTCCATTTTTACTAATGACTTGGACATGGTGTCCATGAAGGTGCATCGGATGATCGGCAAAACTCCGGTTTACAAATGTTGTCTTCACAAGATCTCCCTCCTTGACCATAAGGGTCGGAGTATCAGGGAACGTTTTTCCGTTAATAACCCACTGTTGTCCTGCCTCACCGTTATAGACACCAAAATAGGTCTGATCAAGAATGAGTGTAAACGTTCTGTCGAACACGGTCGAGGTATTGAATGGAGCCTGTGCCGGTGATCCATATTTAGTGATATCTAAAATCTCTCCCTCATCGAGCACATTTCGTTCCCCATGTCCGTCTGGGCTATACACTATTCCTATTGGTTTGCCTTCCATTAGCATTGCCAGCGTAACGGCAGTGTCAGGCATGATGAATTCGATATCGTAACGCCCCCCTCCTCCGATTCGTAATAAACTAGTCGTCAGAGTACCTGGCTCATTCAACTCATACCCATCGATGGCTACAACCTTGAAAGGCACGCCGTTCAAGGAAAACGTACGAGTTAAATTACCCGCATTTACGAGACGGAGACGTACGGGTGTTCCCGGATTAACCATTTTCCTTTGGAATGTATCTGCCGTATCCAGGGCTGGAATATTCCTGCCGTCCGGAGTGATCCAATCATGGGCCACAATCGTCGTATCCATCGTTTTTGTTTCACGTTGACTGGATGGATGTATGATAAAGGCCCCGAATAGCCCCTTTTGCACTTGGATGGAGGACTGCTGGTGGGAATGGTACCAATGAGTTCCCGCCTCTTTTACAACAAAACGATAGGTATACGACTCTCCAGGCATTACGGCATCCTGCGTCATCCCGGCAACTCCATCCTCACCATTAGGGACATCTACTCCGTGCCAGTGAATGGTAACCCCACTATCGATATTTTTATTCACCAATCTTACTTCCACCAAATCCCCTTCGTTGGCGACAAGCTCTGGGCCTGGGCTCTGACCATTAAACGTCCACGCTTCAATGGTTTCACCGGAAGCAAGACGAATCTTCTTTGTCTCTGCGTAGAGGACGTATTTTTTGTCAGGAACGTCTGTTTGAGGTCCTTTCAACTCCACAACACTAATCGGCTTACTGTCTGAATTGGAATCATGACCGTCATGGTGGGCATTTGTATTTTTATCTAAGCTGTAATCTCCACCCCCAAAATCGGCAGTATGGTGATGGACCATATTCATCCTGCCAGGAAATTCACTCATCTGTTGAGAAACGACTAATCCTGTTATGGCTACTACAAACACCAAAACGAAATATACAGCTCCTCTTATGATTCTTATGCTAAATCGTGGAAGCCGATTTTCAAGTATCCTTATCCTTCTTCCATGGTAAAGCCATAGCAGACCTGCTGAAATGATCAGTGCCCCACCATAAATCAAAAGATCTTTTGTATTAGGAATTGCAGGTATGTCTATCGTTACTAAAAAAAAGGCAAGTACTGCTCCCACAGTCATTACATGTACAGACACAATAAAGAACAGTAAAGACTTTTTATTGGTTTCCCTCGATAAGTTAGGCAGCGCAAAGATCAACACAATTGCCGCTGGCAAGCTTAACAGAGGCAATAGGTTCAAGACCCGGTCCATGATAAATAGCCATCCGTAATTTACGAAAATTATCATGATGTCCAGTGCCCAAACCATGATTAGGGCGGTACCGATATAGACGCCAACTTTGGCTGCTTTTAGCCATAATCGGAAGCTCGATTCACTCTCTCCCACATATTTGAGGTGATTCGCGGCATAGCCAGTAGCCCCTGAGACACCCACTAGTACCAGTAATAACAAAAATTCTACTCCCATAAGGAATTCGAACACGACTGTTCCCTCTTTTCCTGAAATTTATCTTAATTATTAAGATAAATGGATGAATCATGTTTATGTCATAATATCAATCAGTCGTTACCTTTACCTCAGTCTTAAGGCTGATTAAGAGTTCTGACTGCCCCAACATATATCGCTCAGTGAATGGATCCCTTATGTTATACTTTATGAATCGAGATAAATTAAAGGTAGTATGTATTATGCGACCGACACAAACAGACCTTCATCTGTCACTTTTAGAAGCTTCCAAACAGTTATCCACTCAAACTATCATGTTTCATCAGGCGATAGCCGGGCATCTTGGCCTTAACATTACAGATCATAAGTGCTTAGATTTGATTCTAAGCAGAGGAAGAGCCACTGCAGGACAGCTAGCAGAGTGGACCGGACTAACCACGGGTGCTATTACAAGCGTGCTAAATCGCTTAGAAAAAGCGGGCTATATCCGCCGGACGAAGGATCCTAACGATCTCAGAGTGGTCTATGCCGAGCCGCTCTATTCACAATTGCATACGATTAAAAAGGCATTCGCTCCGTTAAACGATGCCATGCTCGAACTCTACTCGAAGTACAGTCAAGAGGAGTTAGAGACCATACTCGATTACTTGATTCTCTCCTGTCACTCTCTTCGAAAGCTTACCGACGACCTTCGTAAACCGACTATAGAGTAATCAGTTAAGCCGATGTTGTTAGAACATCGGCCACCTGTACTAGCATGGTTGGGGCAAGTGTAATATTCTGGATTGAACGAATCCCCGCCTTCAATCGTGACAGTCCAATCCCATTTATCTTAATTATTAAGATAAATGGCGAAAAAATGACGTATTACCGTTACAAATTTAGAACTAGTTTTAGTCCTGGACTTGGCAGGCTATGCTGAAACCTATACCACTCTCGCACTGCAGCAAACTGTACGGAGGTTAACCCTTAAGGACAGCCTTCAAGCCAGCAGCTGTTTGCGGCTGCTCTTTCTTCATCGATTGACGCATGAAAAATTCAGCTACCTTCGGAACGTTGTCAACTTGAATGGAGAAATGAACACGGCAAGATTGATCCGAGATCGGCTCAATACGATAGCTTTCGCGAAACGATTGTTTTTCATCAGGAACTGTCTCCAGCGTCAACAATTGATCCTGAACAAGCTCGGTCACGATCATGTTTTTTTCGCTCTTGAAGCCTGAGTATTTTCCACTTTCGAAATACTTGGTCCCCAACTGAGCCGGTCCTTCAGGAGTAACTCGAGCCTCCATAATGCCTTTAATCCAGGAAGGTCGCCCTTTTAGATCAATGAGGCGTGAAAAAACGATAGATGCGGGATAATCATAGATTTCGGTATATTCAAATGTAAGCATAATTCTTATTTTCCTTTCCTTTTTGATGTAGTTGATTTAACGAAAAAGGATGGTCGACAGAGCATTGGTCAACACTTTTTCCATTTCTTCCTTATTCTCCTCAGTACCCGGTTTTCGCCATCCGATATACCCGTCAGGCCTCACGATGATAGCCCCTGTGGAAGTAATTCCGTATGCGTCAAGAAAATCGTTCCCGGGATTGTTGAAATCAGCATTATGCCCGCCAATCTGATAAATATCGATCGGGAGATGGAGTGTATCTTTAACATGTTGAGCAGCCTCCACCCAGTTTTGTCCGTTTGATCCAACGAGTAAGACGAATCGAGAACCAAATAGATCTAATGAAGAAATGCTATTGCCATCACGTTCGAGAACGATGTGCGCTGCGCGGGTTCCCGGCTGTCCCTTCCATAACTCGGGCGACTGTACAATCGGAAGGTTCTTTCCGTCCGCTTCCGGTACAAATGCGCCATCTTGATAACGATATCCCATATTGACATGCAGGGTGCTTACTGTAATCCCATCCGACCCTTCATGTTCGCGCTGCTGGGAAAGCGTGACTATCTGCTCTACCGTGTAATCTGCTACGGGGCGCCGTTCAGCATCGTATGTGGCAAGCAAATCCGAACCGGCTTCACCACGTAAGACAGCGGCCAGCTTCCAGGCAAGATTCTGCGCTTCAGCGATGCCGGTATTTCCTCCCAAACCGCCGCTTGGAGGTTGAACCCTTGCAGAATCGCCAACTAAAAAAATCCGTCCTTCTTGGAAACGATCAGCAACGCGACCGGCCATTTCCCAGGTTAGTACCTTTTTAATCGTAACAGGAATGTCAGGAATTCCGATTGCTGCTCGAACTAATGACATACAACGTTCTTCTGGATAATCCTCAATGGTTTCCTCTTCGGGATCATATATAACATCCAACCGATATATATGCGGTCTTCTGAGAGTTCCAGGGTACAGAACAAGACTTCCGCTTACAGTATCATTGGCGAAAAAACACATATGCGCGTTTTGGCTTCTGAACAACTCGTGAATTTCTGCATCAAAAACTATGCTGATCAGATGGAAGAGCGTACCTTCTCCGTGTTGGCCAATACCTAATTGTGTACGGATCCCGCTCTTACTCCCATCCGCGCCTACCATATACTTGGTTCGAACACGGTGCGTTTTGCCGCTGACTCGATCACGAATCATGGCCGAGATGCCATCCTCATCAGTTTCAAACTCGATCAACTCCGTATTGTAGCGCAAATCAACACCGGCTTTCTCGGCCTGTGCCCGTAGAACCGGTTCAAGCAGATCTTGTGCAATGCCGTTTCCTTCAACAGGACTAGTATCCGTAAAGTAGGCACTCATGTCTTCCATCAAGTTGTCAAATAATTGCCCAGCCAAGCTCTCTACAAACATGATGCCAAACTCCCGGGGAAAAGGGGGTTCTTCACGGCGAATCTCCTCCTCGATCCCTGCTGAACGGAATATTTCCATCGTTCGGGCGGTTAGACTCGAAACGCGCGGGTGAATAGCTGTTCCTGGATGACGCTCTACCACTAATGGCTTAATTCCCTGGCGAGCCAGGAAAATGGAAAATGACAGGCCCACCAGACTTCCTCCCACAACGAGGACAGGCACCGTTTCATCAAGTGATGAGGATTGATTTAATTGTTTATCCATTAAAAATACAACCTTTCGTATATAGGTTAGTTTTCTTTCTCGCGCAGCTCTTCCATGCTCCATTTCAATTTTTTAGCATCGATATCTGCGATGATGGATTGGATCCATTCCATTTCAGCCGCAAGCACTTTTTGTTGATATTCGGACTCAAGTAAAAATAAGCGCGGCAGGCCCAATGATGCTCCTTTCTGAAACTGATCTTCAAGATGTGCGAGTGTATTTTCAAGAGCGCTTAATCTTTGTTTGAAAAGCAATGCAACATCTTCAGGCGTTAATAATGCCAGAAAAGAAACGGCAGCAGGGAACTCTAAAAACTCCTGAGCCGGTGTAGAAATCATTTCCCGGATCCATGAATAGGCAGCATTTCGACCCAGGTCCGTGATTTCATAAACAATTAAATCGGGTCTCCCTTCATTCTTTTTCTTTTCTTGGATGGCAATGGCCTTGTCTCGATGCAAACGATCAATCGTTTGGTAAATACTCGTTCGATGACGAACGTTAATAACCTCATCTTTCCCCCTCTCTTTAATAAGCTGTTGCATACGATAAGGATGCATAGGCTCCTCAATAAGAAAACAAAGTATGGCTAAAGCGACAGGTGACTTTTTAATCATGTTGTTTTTCATAGTAATAATATTACTATTAATAATATGACGTGTCAAGATGGACACCACATATTTTTTGATAAGCGGAGCAGTAAGGATTTCGAGCAGCCGCGATATCAGCCAAGCACATGGTGCTCCGCGAGGGGGACCTGGTGTATTAGGACGCATTGAATCGGCTCGGCCGGGATTACGATGGGATCATTAGCGAATGGAAATAATCACGCGAGGGATCGGGGCAGACATTGTATGCCTGGATATCGAAACATTATCCGATTTCCGGAAGTTCAAAACGATCCAGCGACTTTGGGAAAGTCATGGAGGACCAGTTTTTAAATTTGCTTGCGCATGAGATAGAACAGAAGCGGAAGAAGAACCGACAGCGGTAAGCGGAAGGGATCGAGGTTGCCCGTATGGAAGGCCTCACAGCAGATCTTGACGTCAGGAGATTGGCTACCAAACATGAGTAAATAATCTACCGTACAAATCGAATAGCTTACCGAAAATCAATACAGTAACGTTAGAAGCCACCTTGTATGACGGAGCCAAAACGAATAAACAGCTGACAATAGCCTAATCCTTTCTGTACAATGACGGCGGATTAGGCTATTGTTGTTTGCAAAAAGGAATGATCCCAGCCCTTTGTGAGGACCTCGGGAGCATCTGCACTACCTATGTTAAAAGTACTTTATTTCGGTCTTGCAAGGCTTACTTGCATATTATTTTATCTGTCAGACGTTTTACCTCTTAACCTCATAATGCAATTCTACAAATTGATTAAACTTCCTTGTCCCTTGTAATAACAATTCTAAGTGATAATCCCCATTCTTAAACAAAGGAATCCCACTTCCAATGAGCGTTGGTGCGATAGTTATGATGAGCTCATCAACAGCATTCTCTTTTAGGAAGGAATATAGCAGTTCTCCTCCTCCAACCATCCAAATATTTTTCCCTTCCTGTTTTTTTAATTCATCTACAAAGTCCGGAATACTGGGACAAATAAATTTCACCTGCTCCGTATCATCAGCAATCGAAGACCTTGTAAACACATAAAAATTTTTATCAGAATACAGCCAGCTATTGTCACCCTCATGTTCCATAATCCAATCGTAAGTTGTTTTCCCCATTAAAACGGTATCAATCGTGTCAAAAAACTCAGAAGTGCCATTATCTCCTTCTCCCTCTACTTTAAACAACCATTCAAGTGACTCCTCTTTTGTCGCAATATACCCGTCTAAACTTGTTGCAATAAATAATACCACTTTCCGACTTTCAGTCATCAATCATTCTCCTTTCCGTTTCTACAGATTAAGTATAAAACATTAATATGACATCTCTTGTCATATAAAAAATAAATTTGCACTTCGAAAGAAGGTTAAAAGATTATGCGGGCTGATCGGTTACTCAACATAATGATATTGCTGCAAAATAGAGGGAAAATGACAGCCAAGGAGTTGCAAACAAACTTGAGGTTTCAGAAAGAACAATTCTAAGGGATATGGACGCCTTAAGTCATGCGAGAATACCGATTATTCGGATCGAGGGAAAGACGGAGATTGGCGTCTGTTAGATAATTTTCGCACTCACTTAAGCGGGTTGAACATTGGCGATGTCAAATCGCTCTTTCTTTTCCCTTCGGAAGAATTGCTGAAAGACTTAGGATTCAATAAACAAACATTGGATACGAGACAAAAAATTATTAGCCCATCCCAGAAACTTTTCAAGAAGAGGCACAAGTGAGCTGGGAAAGAATTCATATCTACTCAGGTACTTGGCGACAAACTAAGGAAAGCGTTCATGCACTTAAAACAGTCCAGCAAGCAGTGTGGGAAGGCAAAAGGCTAACAATCGTCTATAAACAGGCGAATGGAGAACTGCGTAATTACAGGGTATCACGCATACACACAGCAAAGATTGAAGATGAAACTTTTAGAGGGCCGCTGAAATGAACCTCCCCTCCTTAACCGATTAAAGATTGAATCAGCTAAGGAGGGGTTTCCGCTGGCGTGCACGGAATCCAGCTTTCGCCGGCGGTTCTGAGATAACGGCCGTTGCCCGGAGGGCTATCGCCGTTTGAAGTGGGGGACTTCTTTTAGAAGTTCGTTAAAGATTAAAATGAAACTGGCGTGTTTTAAAAGATTCGCCTCCCAATTTCTGATAAAATTGAACTGCATGTGCGTCAGCTTCCTCCGCTTGGACAAATAGTTCCTTTATTCCTTTTTGCCTGCAATCCACTAATAACTCAGAAACCAATCTACTGCCAATGCCGCTTCGCTGATGGATATTTTGAACTGCTAAATCATAAACATACATCACGGACCCAGCCTTATCATACGACATGAGCTCATAAGCAGTTATTCCCCCAATTACTTTAATTTTTGGGGCAATTGCTGGTAACAGTCTACAGATGGTTACAATAAAGTCGTTACATTAGGTTGTTCAACAATCGCGCCCATTAATGGAATAGTCTTTTCTGATATTAGCTGGTATAGTCGAACAAAAATCCTTAAAACATCTTTCTTACTGTAAGGTATTTAGCAATTATAATATTTCGATATACCCTTCAGTTCCATTTACTCTGATCCTTTGTCCATCCTTGATCAGCTTGGTGGCATTTTCTACACCGACAACTGAGGGCAAACCGTATTCACGTGCAATAACTGCTCCATGGGTCATCAATCCACCAACTTCAGTGACTAGGCCTTTTATGGATACAAACAATGGTGTCCAACTAGGATCAGTAAAAGAGGTAACTAATATATCTCCATCTTCTAAATCAGCATCTTCCATGTTTAAGATGACACGTGCTTTTCCCTCTATAACTCCGGAAGACACAGGTAGACCCACAATCGCATCAGCTGGGAGATTTTCTCGCTTGTACTGACCTGCAATGATTTCACCATCGGACGTGATCACACGCGGCGGAGTTAGTTTTTCAAATAATTTGTACTCGTCTTTTCGTTTGCTGATGATCCGGTCATCCAGTTTCTTTGTGAGGACGACTTCGCGAAGTTCTTCAAAAGTGAGATAGTAGATATCTTCTTTCTCATGAATCACGCCTGCTTGTACGAGTTGTTCGGCTTCTGTCAGCAAAGCCTGCTTATAAACGAAGTAGCGATTGACCATGGCGTATTTCGGATATTCCCTAAACCCGCTGAAATTCCGGATGAAGTCGATCCTTTGTTTGGTTTCTTTGGCTTTTTGTTCACCATCCGATAATAGCTTCAATCGATCCAATAACTCTTGTTCTTTTTTCAAAGCTTCCCGTCGCCCTTGCTCAAATTTCCGCTTGCCGGCATTCGGCTCAAAGTTTTTGATATTACTGAGAATAATGGGGACAAGTGTAGTCGGATTTTCGCTCCATCGGGTTCTCGTAATATCGATTTCTCCGGCACATCGCATTCCATATTTGTCGAGATAAGCACAGATCGCGTCTCGGGTTTCCTGTCCACCATCAAACTTCACCAGTTCATCCAAAAAGCGTTCGTCTTTTACATGTTGTAAATAATCAATGACTTTCGGATAAGGGCGAATCACATCTGCGACATCCAATAGCGCCAGACCCATCTCCGAAGTAATATTGTTTGGTACCGATTGAGACAGCGTGTCTGCTGCGTTTTTTTCACCTAACCACTCGTTCATCTTTTCATTAATCCATGATGATGCATCCATAGCAGCTATAATAACACCCAAACTTTGTGGGTCGGATAACATCTTCGTTAATTGCTGGATATCTTCTTGAATAAAATCGAATAAATCCGATCCCGATTTCGTTTGGATATTTTGTTTTAATGCCTCGATCGATGTTTGACTACGCTGAATCAAATCAGAAACGATTGTCGGATCGATTTCTGTGCTTGAGAACCCGCAGGCGGTATAGCTTCTTTGCTTTTAACGGCACTCTGTTCTTTTTTGTCATTTGGTAATGATTTTATAAAATCTCCTCGCTCGATGACGGTCATCAGTGCGTCTTTGATTAGCGGATCGGATTGTCCTAGGTTATTTAATACCATTTCTCTGCTAGCAGGTGAAGCCAGCATAGGTGTTACATCAACAAACAACCTTCCGCCAGCGTTACGCATGGGGGCACGAGTCGTTAACAGCCAAAAAGATAATCCCAATGGTTTCATGGGGTCGATCATCATTTGTTGATGACCAACAGATACATAGACGTGATTTTCCTGATCATTATCTTCAGGGATGGGGTATAAAGTCGTGATTGGCCGACTCTGGACAATGTAGAATGTATCTTGGGCCAAACACCATTCGATATCTTGCGGCTGGCCGAAATAAGCTTCGATCTGTCTGCCGATGCGTGCCAGTTGCAAAATTTGTTGGTCAGTCAAGGTCTGAGTCTTTTGCTGATCTGGATCGATCTCGTGTGTCTCTGTTCCGCCTTCTTTTCGTCCATAGATAGCCAATGTTTTAGTTGCGATTCTCTTCTCGACGATTTCCCCATCACGCACTTTATAACAATCGGGAGATACCAAGCCAGAGACGAGTGCTTCTCCAAGTCCAAAGCTAGCATCGATGGATAGCAGCTTTCGGTTAGAAGTAATCGGATCAGCGGTAAATAAAATCCCTGAAGACTGTGGAAAAACCATCCTTTGAATGACAACGGATAAATATACTTGACTATGGTCGAATCCATTTTGAATGCGGTAAATGACAGCACGATCCGTAAATAGGGATGCCCAACATTTGCTGATATGCTTCAATATTGCTTCTTTGCCAATGATATTTAAATAGGTGTTTTGCTGACCGGCAAAAGAAGCATGAGGTAAATCTTCAGCCGTTGCACTGGAACGCACTGCATATGCATGTTCATCGCCAAGTTGGGAGAGATAGTGAGCAACTCCGCCCGCAACATCAGAAGGAATTTCTGTTTCGATAATGGTTTGTCGAATCCTTCTGCTGATTTCACCAATTTGATCTCGATCTGTTGCATTTAGCATTGTCAGTTGGTCTAACAATGCATGGAAGGCTACATTTTGTTCAAGGGCTTTTTGATAGGCTTCTGTCGTAACACAAAAACCTTCTGGCACTTGTATTCCTTGAATTTTCAATAACTCCCCTAAGTTAACCCCTTTTCCCCCAACCACCATTTGTCTCGTTTTATCAATCTCTTGAAACTCTAGCACATATTTCTTCATTTCTTTCCCTCCTTTTATTGATTCGATAAATCATTTAACAAAAAAGCTCATCTGACCATGTTAAATGTCTCATCGAAGCTTCTACACCGCTGGATTAATACTAGCAGGTAAAAAAATTAAAAAAAGACTGAAAATTTTTGATTAATCATGATATAATTAAGTCAAGGAAAGGGACAGTTACTGATTATTTATCGTAACTGTCCCTTTTTTATGGACGGCACATCTTGGATCGTCAGCCAAGGCTTATAATTTCCTAATTCTCCTTGGCCACGGCCTTCTTTATAATATCGGTCAATTTTCTTTTCGGTCCAACCAGTTTGGCGTTTAGACATAACTACACCTCCGAAATTATTAATTTACTTTTCAAGTATGATATTCAGACGAGATTTTTCCTTGATGTCATTCCCGGTGTCATGAATTCCTCTCCTGTTAATTCAGATGCTATTTCGTCTATAAATTGAGTTGAGGCATTTTTAATAAACTCCGAATTCGGATGAAGTCCCTTTAGTTAGCCATTTACTAATTTCTTACTTTTAAAATCATTTTAATTTAAAATGGCTCTTCGGATTTTATGGTGGGATCCTACTTCTTTTCATTGTCGAGTAATTCCAGAGGGTTTATTTAGAAAACAAATGTTTAACTTAATATATTATTGGTTGCAAAGTTCATTTAAGTGGTGAGTAATAATTTGTTCCGTTTTTTCAATTGTGAATATATCCGGTCTTAATAGAGCATGTATGGATAAACCTTCAATGACGGCCGAAAGCCTTAATTTTTCTATTTTAATATTTATGTCTTTATTTACATAGCCTGCTTTTATCAATATTTCAAGCAGTGCCTCCATTAAAATATATTCTCCTTCAGTTAGTTCATCTTTTTTTTTATTCAAAGCTACACTTGTAAGTGAGCGAATGGCGAAAACTAGCCAAATGCAAGTTTCAGTTTGTTTATCCCGATCCACAGGAACTAATTCTAACAACGTTTCCTGTACCGCAATAAGAGGGTTTTTTGACCATGATTTATTCTCCGACCTTTCTTTCCCACGAACAAGAAAATATTCCATAATAAATAATAGTAATTCATCTTGGTTTGAGAAATAATGTCTTAGTGCTCCGGTAGACATTCCAGCTTCAGATGCAATTCTTCGGATAGATGCTTTTTCAATGCCTTCCGTTTCAATAATTTTCCAAGCTGTTTCAGCGATCATTTTTCTTTTGTGATCATTATCAACTATTTTCGGCACTCAAATCACCTCTTGCTTTTATTTCACACACTGTGTTATTATCATTTCATCACAGTGTGTGAAATAAATAAGGGGGGATGTTAAGGTTCTTGAAATCACTCATTGGAACATTAAAGCGGATGGACATTATCAAAGTGGTGAAATAGGACCTTCTTGAACAATTAAATCATTTGTAAGGTACATTAAACTTCCTTATTAACCGAATAAGTTTAATAAATGGTTTTATGAACAGTTTAGGGGATAAGGGAAGGAATCTTAGAAATGAAACGAAGATAGTCATGGGCAGTGCCTACTTTTTTCAGGGAAAGGAGATTGAAATAGATGGATCTTCATTACGAAATTAAAGGAAACGGAAAGCCGGTTATACTACTTCATAGTGGAGCTATGGATTCACGTGACTGGGAATTCATCACACCACATCTTTCAAAGTCGTTCAAAGTAATCACTCCTGATGTCCGGGGTGCAGGGAAGTCACCTGTTCCGAATAAACCCATTGATTATGTTGAGGATCTTAGAAAACTCTTGGACCATCTTAAAATTAAGAAAGGTGCCCTCGTTGGACATTCCCTAGGTGGACAAATTGCAACTGATTTTACTCTGACCTATCCAAAAAGGGTGTCTCAATTGGTATTGGTCGCTCCAGGCCTGTCGGGGTTTAAATTTTCTTCCGAACATGCGGAATTAGAGAGCCGAGTTTTTAAAGCTGCACCAGATGTCGAGAAAATGACTAATATAACATTAAGCGAGCCTTCCTGGAGTGTTTCTTTCGGAAAAGCATACGATTTATTGCGCGAAATGATGATACACAATATTCAAAAGACTTTTGATTGGAAAACATTCGAAACTGTTTCCTCCAATTCAGCGATGGAAAGATTGGGAGAAATTAAAACGAAGACACTTTTTATCATAGGCGAGAAGGACTCAGGAGATCTCTTTAAAATCGCACAATTATATAAGGAAGTTCCCAATATTAACTTTGTGCGTATACCTGGTGCTAATCACATCATCACTTTGACCCACCCTAAGGAAGTTTCCGACCATATCAGTCTTTTTTTGAGCTTACCAGAATGGTAATCAGAAATGACATCTTATCACCATAGACAAATAATTCTAAACCACTTGCGCCAAAACTAGCAAAATCTAAGGATTTCCATTCACCTAATTCTGTATTTTCATTAAGTATATCTATGATTTTTATATTTTCTTCATTGAAGTTTTTAAAATTTTTATCATACTCAATAAAATAGAGTGCCATGTTACCCCTGTTCCAGTCAATGAATCCATGGGGCTGTCTCCACCTAAAGAATATTGATAACTTATGACACCTTCACGTCTTTATATCAGTTGGTGAGAAATAAGTAATGGCTATTCTCAAACAGCATGACTAGAGCCAGTGGTACCACTGTTTCTTTTTTATACATTAAAAGAGATTAAAGGATTTCCTATTAATAAGGAGTGTTTATGAATGCTCGAAACTATCACGGTTTGCATGCTGTTGGAATAAAGAAAATTATTGAGGAAGCAAATGTAGCTACTATGACGTTATACAAAACCACTTTACATCGAAGGAACAACTAATCAAAGAGGTTCTTATGCAATGTGAAGACATTGCTTTCCAAATGATGCTTTTATTAGAAGGGCAACTTCGATGGCAGAAACCGTTGGATCTTAAAAAGCAGAAACATGCCATTCATATGTTGAAATCACTTTTAAAAACATGGGACAAGTAGGTGCAGGTCTATGTAAATATCGCACCTTACCAGAAAAGTCAGTCAATTATTAAGGAGGTGAAAATTAAGTCATATTATTACAAAAAGGAAGGTGAGGTTCAAGCGGAAAAAGTTAAAGAATATCGTGTTGTGGATTTAAAATAAAGTTTAACCGTTTTGAAAAAAGTTGCACTACAATAGATTGACTTTTAATTTAAGAGGAGGAACTTTGATGAAAAGAAAAATGATACGTAATCTGTCTTTAGCTTTAATAGCCCTAGTAGGAGTTTTCTCTTTAGTTTTTAGCTTTGAAGGTAGAACAAATGCAGCTAGTTTAACATCGAATCCAGATCAAGATCTAAAAGTTGACACAGTAGATGGAATAAAATATGCACCAGGTAAACATAAAAAAATTATTGGAATGGTAGTTGAAGCAACTGATCAAGGAGAAAAGGTACATGGCTTCTCAACTCCAGAAAAATATGAAGCATATCATCAAAAAGTTACAGAGCAATTATCTAGTCAGTCAATAGGTATAATGGCAAGACCAACTTATTTATATGAACATACTTCGGGTCATGGATATGGAAGATCATTAATTGCGTATCCTGGAACTCAGGTCACTTCTCTGAGTACTGCATGGGATAACAGAATATCTGCTGTATCCGTAGCTCCTGGTTCTTGGATTAGGCTCTATCAAAATCGTTATTATGGTGGTCGTTATTTAACTCTTGTAAGTTATCCAAACAAATACTTTACCACCAATTTAACTTCTTGGGGAATGTCTGGTACTACTTCTTGGAACGACCAAGTCTCATCTTATCGAGTTAGATGAGAAAAATGGTAACGTCCACGAAAAAAAGGGAATCTTAAAACAACCATTCAACATTTCTGTGTTTGGATGGTATCATAAACTCACAGTCCTAATTATTGATCTTAGTTCAACAAACAGGCTACTTTGTGAATAATCAGTCACCTAAAACTTCTAGAGTAAATTATTATTTGTTTATTTAACCAGAGCAAAGAGGAATATGAAGTTTAGAAAAACCTGGGACATTATGCATCATGATCGAAAGGGTTTAATGTCCTTCTATAAGCCTAATTTCTCAATTTTAATGTTGAGAAATTAGGCTTTTATATTTACTTAATGCAAAATAGCGTTTAAATGGTGTGCAATATATCTCCTAAAGTGACATTCTAATGTTCCTGGTCCACCTGGTAAAGCGACAAAGCCATCTGCAAGCTCTGCCATTTTAGCCTTTCTCTCAAGCATAGATTCGACAACTATCAGCTTGGATAATCTTTTATGCGATATTTCTCTCTGCTCTAAAAAACTAGGCATAATTCCAATAACTTGTCTACCTTCATCTAAGACAGCATCCGCAACTGCTCCCATAACACCAACACTTGCTCCACAGTGTTCGCATGATGTGGCTAGTTCAGGGTTACGAACTAAGCTATCGCACGATTAATCGCTTTCGTTCTAATCCCCTCATTGAGAATATTCTACAGGAAAGTTTTGTAAGAATGATGAGAAGATTGACATTTACACGATATTAAAGAGAGTTTTATTTATACCGGAAAAACTTATCATAATCATCAATTTGATTCGGACTTATTCCAGTTTTATTAATAGCTTCTTGTTGAAATGAATTATTGCAACTTTTACATATATAGTATTTATTTTCTCCTTTTTTGATTTTATAATATTGTGAATCAGAATGATTAATCGTAAATTTATTTTTGCAGAAAAAACATATAGTATCCAACATATTTTCACACTTCCTATCAGATTTTTATTGAAAAGTAACTATTTTTTAAACCTATGATTCAAAATGTGAATTTTTCATCTAATTTACTGCCATTCTAAAATAATTTATTTTTAACTTCAACAATTTGTTACAAGCTTATCCGTGAACCTCCCCTCCTTAACCGATTAAAGATCGAATCGGCTAAGGAGGGGTTTCCGCTGGCGTGCACGGAATCCAGTTTTCGCCGGCGGTTCTGAGAAAACGGCCGTTGCCCGGAGGGCTATCGCCGTTTGAAGTGGGGGACTTCTTTTAGAAGTTCGTTAAAGATTAAAATGAAACTGGCGTGTTTTAAAAGATTCGCCTCCCAATTTCTGATAAAATTGAACTGCATGTGCGTCAGCTTCCTCCGCTTGGACAAATAGTTCCTTTATTCCTTTTTGCCTGCAATCCGCTAATAACTCTGAAACCAATCTACTGCCAATCCCGCTTCGCTGATGGATATTTTGAACTGCTAAATCATAAACATACATCACAGATCCAGGCTTATCATATGACATGAGCTCATAAGCAGTTATTCCACCAATAACCTCATGATGATGAAAAGCGACCAAACATACAAAACTTGGATTGTTCAGCAATCGTCTGATATTCTCCTTATTTACGTCATTTTCAGTCTCAAAAACATCATTGAATAACAAGACTAAATCATGAAAATCCTTTTCATTGCCAGACTGTAACTTTTTGTAGGTAACATATTTATTATTCATTTGTTTCTCCTCATACTTTATTTTTAAAATAGAGTTTAAAAAAAATTGTACCGATATTCATAGGGAAATAAAAGGGGTTCACTGATTGATTATTGGAAATATTCTTTTCACACGATCAAGATGCAGAACGTTTTCCGTCCATTTTATTTGTATAATAGGTAGTGAATCCAATAATAAGCGGAACAAAAACAACGATTGGGATGACCCATACGACCAGACTTACGGATTCAACGTGAAGAAGCCTCGGCGCACCAAATACAGTAAATGCAGTTACGGTAGCAATACAGCACGTCAGCATACCTATAATATGTTCTACTATCCAATGCGACCTTCTAGTCGGAGATGACAACCAATATTGCAGTTGAGCCCCTCCCAAGAACACACCTACAATAGGAAAAAACTTCAATAAGGGAAAATCTATTTTCCAACCATATATACTAATGGCGATACCAGAGATAAGTAATAGTATCGGCAGCAATAGATCCATTGCTTTTCTATGTCCTATTCTGCGCGTTTTATAACGAAGGACACGTAAACCATACCATACAGCCCCACCACTTAAAATAGCAATAAAAATCAGAAACCAAGAAAAGGGAACATCATCTGCATCAAATGACGAATCCCACGCAAGACGATAAATCCCCATATATAATGCTGAAACGGACACAATGCTCATCGCAACTACATATATCCAGCCACTGCGTCGATGAACCTTTCTCCCCTTTCTCGTAACGATTGGAATCCAAAACACAAATAATGCCAAGAAGCCCCCTATAATATGGGACCACCGAGCAGCCATAAAAATATATTCCACAAGTCCCCACCTCCCTGCACCATAATTTTTTTAAATCTAAATCTGTTCCAATATACGTAAAGGAATAATAAAAAATATCACAGATCTATTTTGTAAATGTTCTTCGTCTTCTTTAACGAAAATCGGAATGATATCAAACGAGCTCTAAGATTGCTTTATTAGTTTTAATGTAACATATATGCCACTGAAATTTGTTCGTTCCATTAAATTTTTTTCAAAAGAGATGCAAAATAAAATTACGAAATGGTTCACTTTCTTCTTGCTCATACAGAAAAGTCCTTCTTCCATTCAAGTGTCTTCATTGGACCGGCCTATTGCAAAAAGTCGAATAAACAGCAAAATCTCCACAACGCCTTTTAGGGACACAGCAATGGCCATAATCTTCATCCAAAGAATTAAATCCGGCTGATAGATTGTTAGGACATGCCAGATGAGTACGACATCTGTTACAGTCATTCCAAAAATGGCGACAGGGCATATAAAATGTAGCGCGAAAACTAGAATGAAGCGCCAAATTGCAGCGGCCAAATTCGATTAAGAGCGCTAATGTCTAAAATTTCGGGGTTAATCCGACCTGAAATCCCTTATCATAAAGGAATTTCAGGGTCTGATAATAAAAATATTGGAGAGTCTTAATCCCCACAATACAAATTTAACTTACAAAACTATCTAGAAATTTACTTGCTTCACTATTAAACTTCCACATTACACCAAATTTATCGATTAACATTCCAAAACTAGCTGACCATGGAGTAGAAGATAACGGCATGATCACAGTACCACCTTCTGATAGCTTTTCGAAAATTTGTTTATTCATCTCTGGATCAGCATCAATGATACTAATTAAGAGAGCATTTCCCTTTATGACTTCGCCAGTCACAGCTTGCATAGAGGGCAGAACATCAGAGAGCATTAAAACATTCCCTGAAAACTCAATACGAGATTCCATAATCATGTTTTGCTCCTCTTCTGTTAATGGAGCATTTGGGTCTTGATCAAAAGCACCAAATCTCACTTTTTTTACGCTTGTTGCTTGTAACGCCTTTTTATAAAAGGCTAACGCTTCTTCTGCTTTTCCATCAAATTGTAGATACGTTATTGCTTTCATCATTTATTTCCTCCTTTTCATATTTGCAGTATAATAGCACATAGGTGACATATGTATGTCGTATATAGGAGGAAAATATGAAAAAAATTGAGAGACTTATCTCGATCGTGATGATCTTATTACAAAAAGAGGTTGTTTCGGCATCAGAATTTAGTCGACTTTTTCATGTAACAAGACGAACTATTCAGCGTGATATGGAAACACTAAGTTATGCAAACATCCCTATTTATGCCAAATATGGTGTTGAAGGCGGATACACACTGATGGAAGAGTATAAATTCGATAAACGATTATTAAATAACAAAGATATTGAAAATATACTCGTAGCTTTAGGGGGTTTTGAGCAACTGATTACGAATCAAGAAATTCAAACGACTATTCAAAAAATCAAAGGAATGACCAGCACAGATATAGCTCCAAAACTTGATTTATCTTTTTATGATTGGGCAGGGAGAAGTCAAATTAAAGAAGATATTTTATTTATCAAACAAGCCATTGAAAATAATTGGTTATTAAAGTTTGAGTATGTAGACCAAAAAGGAAACATAACATATAGAGTCGTAGAACCCTATATGATGTATGTAAGTGAAATGCATTGGTATCTTTATGGTTATAGTTTAGAACGGGAAGATTATCGAACATTTAAAGTGACGAGGATAGCAAATATCCAAAAAGACGGTTTTTTTGTTCCAAGACCTGATAAAGTTTTGGAAGAAGAAAAGCAACATAATAAACAGTCAAATTTGGTTAGTGTACAGCTATTGATAGATGTTGTTGTAAGAGATCAATTTATCGAGAGATACGGAAAAAATGTCGTAACAAAAGTGACTCCAAGAAGTTATCTTGCGACTATTGAATTACCTGAGAATCAATTTGCCTACCAGTTTTTAGCGGGATTCGGCAATAAAGTTAAAATTATAAAGCCAAAAAGCTTTATTGCTAAATATTTGAATATTTTGGAGGAGACAGTGAAACTTTACAAATAAAATGTTCACCGTTTGGTATCTCTCTTTAGTATGGGTATCCTGATTTCAAATCTCTTTCTCTGTCTCCCATCAAAACCTTTTTATTATACGCTCCCCTATTTTCACTATGATATCAGCCTCTTGAGCTGACTCCTTAGGATAGTCTCGACACATTCCATTATTGAAGCATTGTGCAAAAGAATCATCTGCACATACGGACGGAATCGCTGCACACGGATCAAACGATGGGTTCCTCAACACTTCGTAGGGTCGCATCATATCATGGTCTTCATGCTCAAGCATATGGCAATGCCATGGGTAGATTCCAGTGTAAGGGCCAAAACGGGCAATGATCCGTGTGACCATTCCCGGGTCAACACGTACTGTGTCTTTCCAGCCACGTTCATTTGGTAGAGGTGGGATTCGATCTCCTATTACCAACGGTTCTTTTGGATTTTCTGGATGAAGGGGATTTCCACTAAACTTCGCTTGGTCTAGGATTTGAAAATGGACGAGATGCAGGTGAATCGGGTGCGAATCGTTAGTCATATTGTAAAACTCCCAAATTTCAATTTTGCCGTTGGAAGGCGTCTCTGTAATAGGCTGCTCCCCCCACATCATTTTATTGAGCAATTGGAATGGACGACCATACTCATCCGTATCCTCATCTAATGTGTTCACTCGAGTATAAGTAGATTCTATGGGATTTAATATTTCCATACAGCTTAGTTTCGCGGGAATTATACTAGAATCAGCAATTTCCTGATGTTCGTTAACTCGAAACTCCATAATTTGTGAGGTATCGGCTGTTGGAGCATCACCACTGCCCCCCGGGAATGGTGCATTCGCACTATTGGTAAGAATAATTTGTTCTCCCTTACTTTTAGAAAAGTCAATAATAATATCGGCACGCTCTGCAGGCGAAAGCAGAATCGTATTTACTTCGACTGGAGACCCTAGTAAGCCGCCGTCTGTACCAATTTGAATAAATTGTTGTCCATTGTTTAACCGTAGCTCATAAAAACGAGCATTTGATCCATTTAGGATGCGAAAACGGTATTTACGAGGTTCTACTTCAAGATAGGGCCAAACTTTGCCATTGACTAGAATTGTATCACCAAAAAACTCTGGCACAATAGAGGGATTGGGCATAGGCGGCGAATTGGGTGCAGTTGCTGGTGGTTTATCTGGTTTAGCAGGATAATAGAGCTCTCCGTTAGGATAAAAAGACTTGTCTTGAATCAGCAAAGGGATTTCATAATCCCCGCTTGGCAGATTCAACTCCTCTTCTTGCTGATCACGAATTATATAAAACCCGGATAATCCGGCATATACATTCAAACGAGTGATTCCCAGGGCATGGTCATGATACCAAAGAGTTGCAGAACGCTGACAATTTGGATAATAGTAGATCTCTTTAACAAAATTTGGACCTTTTTTTCCAAAGTCACGTGTGAACCATGCATCGGGTGACCCGTCATTTTCAGGTCGATTACGCCCCCCATGTAAATGAACAACCGTACGGACGGAAGGTTGGTCAGTTCCAGCACCCATAAGGCTTCGATCAACAGGTAAGAGATGCTCAAATGGAAGCTTATTCTTCCATTTCACATAGATCGGCTGATTCCTGATCGCTTCAAATGTTGGACCAGGATAGATACCGTTATATCCCCAAACAGTCGTTGGCGGCAAATCACGATGCAGCTTCTGCTTTATCTGTCGCATGGACACTTCAAAATAGGGAACTCCTTGATATGTCCCAATTGGTTTATGCGTTGGAATTATCGGCAATTTATCGACAAACTTTGTTAAAGACATGACGACCAGCCCCTTTACACATTTCTATATATAGAATGCAGAAAGACTGTTCAGTGTGTGGAAAATTTATTGGAACATAATGATTATTTTCTATGCATGAAATCTCGCAACATATCACCTCTTGGTGGAACTTCCTGATACACAACACGGGTGACCAGTCCGTCTTTTTCCAGCTCTTTGAGTTGTTGCGTTGGTACAGCTTGCGTTAAATTCGGGCATTAAACGTCTTAATTCCCCAAAGCGTTTTGTCCCCTTTTCTATGCGACTTCCATTTACCATTTTATCTTTCGGAATTTGGCAATAATCAAACTAATCCCTCTTTCATTTCATTTTTTTAAAAGGTGCAACTAAACATAAGCTAGTTGGATATAAAAATTTAAACATCCTATTGGATAGTATCTTGCCTATTGGAAAGGGAAATGGAGAGAAAAAAAGAAAATAAACCAACCAAGGTAATAACTCCTGCAAACCAACTTAGTGAGGTATAAGAATAATGATTGCTGATGATTAATCCTCCCATTGCTGATCCTAAAGCAATACCTAATTGCATGAAAGATGTATTCACCGCAATAATCATATCCGCTAATTTTGGAGCCAAAGATCTAAGATATGTTTGATTCGCGGGAGTCGTTGCCCAGCCGGAAGCACTCCATACCATCATGATCAAAAATAAAAAAATAGGATGTTCCCCAACCAGCGGAAGTAAAAAGAATGTAAGTACCCTACTACCTATCGTTACAAATAACGTCTTCTTAACACCCCACTTATCTACGCTATAACCACCTATATAACTTCCTAGAATACCAAATATGCCTAAAACAAAGAATGCGATGGTAATTTTTCCCATATTAAAACTAGCCAGATGATGCAAGAAGGGTGTGAAATACGTATACAGAGAAAATTGGCCAATAAATACGAACGCACTCACCAATTGCCCCATAACCATTGCGGGTTTTCGTAAGATAGAAAACTGTGTTTTTAGCGGTACTGGATCCTCTCCTTTTACTTTCTGAGTAAATAGCCAAATTCCAAACACAGGAAGAAGAGTAACAAGTGCCACAAAAGTGAACGTCATTCTCCATCCAAATGCTTCTCCTACAACTGTTCCTAGAGGTACCCCTAAAACCAATGAAGAGCTAAATCCCATAACCGTTGTCCCGATTGCTTTCCCTGCTTTTTCGGGAGGGACTAGTTTGGCAGCAAATGCAATGGAAGATACGCTAAATATCCCGGCACTAATGGCTGCAATCATTCTTGAGATCATAAGAAAGATATAATTTGGACTAATGGCTGCAATGACGTTACTGAGGATAAAAGCGAATAACGAAAGTAATAACAGCTTTTTCCTCTCTATGCGGGAGGTTAACGAAATGAGAATAGGTGTACCTATTGCATAAATAACAGCATAAATGGTCACGAGCTGTCCCGTAGTTGCGACCGAAACTCCGAGGTCAGTGATATCAGTTTCAACACTCCAGCAAAAACTAATTCAACTGTCCCAACAACAAACATTCCTATAGCAAGCATCAAAATGCCCAGATTCGTTTTAGAATCAATCCTTTTGTTGTTTTCCACAATATCTCTCCTTTTTTGACCATTCGGTCTAATATAATCGCAAAAACCCCAGTGAAAAATGGTTATTATAGACTGATCGGTCTAAAATAATCATAAATAAGAAAAGGGTCAGCAAAAGGTTAATCTAAGACCGAGAGTGTAATTTTAACAATATCATTTAAAACAACGGGATCTGAAGTGGATTTAGATGCAATAAACAAACTATATCGAGCATGGTTCAAGAATCGGGCAAGTGCCATAAGATCATTGTGCCGCTCACTTAATTCACCTTCTTTTTGTGCGCGGATTAATGCCCGATAAAATGCAGACACTTCATTCTCCATGTTCGTTTCAACCAATCTCGAAATTTCCTGATCATGTGGCGCCAGTTCTACTGCCGTATTGATCATAAAGCATCCTTTTTTTCGTTCTTCGTCAATGAGAAATTTTACTAAATCGTAAAAAACAAACATGATGGATTCCTTTGGCGAGTCATATCTTTCAAGCGCGTCATTTAGATACGTTATCTTCTGATCCGCATAATGTTTTAAAGAGGCTAAAAATAAGTCGTGTTTATTTCCATAGGTATCATACATACTTTGCTTTGCAATTCCCAAATATTTCAGTAGTTCTTGAAGAGAAGTACCCTCATAACCCCGATACCAAAAGAATTCCATTGCTTTACTGAGAACCTTTGCTTCATCAAATTCTTTATGTCGTGCCATGTGCCTTTTCCCCCTTTCTTTTAAAAGAATAACATTTTCAGAATGAATGGTCAAAAATTATAAGGATTGCAACTTTTACATATATAATATTTATTTTCTCCTTTTTTGATTTTATAATATTGTGAATCAGAATGATTAATCGTAAATTTATTTTTGCAGAAAAAACATATAGTATCCAACATATTTTCACACTTCCTATCAGATTTTTATTGAAAAGTAACTATTTTTTAAACCTATGATTAAAAATGTGAATTTTTCATCTAATTTACTGCCATTCTAAAATAATTTATTTTTAACTTAGTTACAAGCTTATCCGTGAACTGTATTTTTACTAAAAATATGACGGCTATGCCTGTAATGGAAGGAAAAGCTGTAATATACTAAAGCCTACTTCATGCAACTGTTCAACAAAATGCCCCTTTGAAGTGCATCTCGTTATAACACAAATGGACTATAACTTCAGATACATGATCAATTAACTCAATTTACTTTCATCGCAGAGTGTTTCTAAATGATAACGGATTACTTCCTTCACCTTTTCTGGAGAGTAGACATCAGGTCTTAACAGAGCATGAATGGACAATCCATCAATTAATGCCGCTAGCCTACTTTTTTCTAATTTTACATTAGTTGAATCAGATAAAATCCCTTGTAGGACTAATATCTCGATCATTGAATTTGCTAATTCATACATACCGTTAGTCATTTCATCTTTTTTTTCTTTTAATGTATCACTTGTAAGTGACTGAAGTGCAAGGATCCACCAAACGCTCGTTTCGATTTTCTTTTCTTCATCAATTGGTACAAGCTCCAATAAAACTTCTGCGACTGCCTGCAATGGATTGTCTGACCAACTTTTACTTTGAGAACGTTTTTTCCCTTCTTCCAGATAATAATCCATGATAAATAATAACATTTCATCCTTAGTTGAAAAATAATGTCTTAACGCTCCAGCAGACATGCCTGCTTCAATAGCAACTCTTCTTATAGATGCCTTTTCGATTCCCTCTTCCTTAATAATACTCCAAGCGGCCTCAGCAATTGACTTCCTCTTTTTTTCATGATTAACAATCCTTGGCATGAAAAATCACTTCCTCTTTTTAGCACAGTGTGTTATTATGTTTTTAATACGATGTGTTATTTAAATTATAACATAATATACTCTCGGCATTCCAAACGAGTAAATTCCTGAATTCCCAAAAATTTACTGGAAATGGAGTGTAATCTGATGA
>NZ_JBFEGN010000209.1:0-961 GCF_047228825.1 Siminovitchia jepli | reverse complement strand
GTCGGTTTGCGGTACGGGCGCCTATTGCCTCGCTAGAAGCTTTTCTCGGCAGTGTGGAATCAGGAACTTCGGTACTTTATTTCCCTCGCCGTCACAGCTTGGCCTTTGCGGCAAGCGGATTTGCCTGCTTGCCGGCCTTGCTGCTTGGACGCGCATCCAGTCGCGCGCTTGCCCTATCCTCCTGCGTCCCTCCATCACTCAAACGGCAATGAGGCGGTACAGGAATATCAACCTGTTATCCATCGCCTACGCCTTTCGGCCTCGGCTTAGGTCCCGACTAACCCTGAGCGGACGAGCCTTCCTCAGGAAACCTTAGGCTTTCGGTGGAAGGGATTCTCACCCTTCTTTCGCTACTCATACCGGCATTCTCACTTCCAAGCGCTCCACCATTCCTTACAAAATGACTTCGCTGCACTTGGAACGCTCTCCTACCATCACGGAAGTCAGATATCAGAAACCAGATGTCAGATCTGCTTTAAACCCATTTTTGAATCATGGAATAAAGTTGTTTCCCCAAATCATCATACGGGCCAAATAATTCTTCAAAAGTCTCTTGGCTAATATATCCAAGGTCTTTAGATAGTTCCAGGAGTACTTTCAATTCATCTTTAGAACCTTGGGCTATCAATAAAAATCTTTTAAAGTCAGCTACAGTACTTTTTTTCCATACCCTTCAGCAATATTAATGGGTATGGAAGTAGCTGCTCTTCTCAATTGACTTCCAAGTTCATACCTTTCGAAGTCTGGAAATTTTAGCGTAAGCTGATGAACTTGTAACGCAAGTTGATAAGAGATTTGATAAACTCTTAAATCTTGGTAACTTTTGATCATCTTTTATCCACTCTCTTACTTCCGACTTCCGGCCTCTGATATCTGACCTCCGGATCCGCAGCTTCGGTGATACGTTTAGCCCCGGTACATTTTCGGCGCAGAGTCACTCGACCAGTGAGCTATTACGCAC
>NZ_JBFEGN010000208.1:0-1044 GCF_047228825.1 Siminovitchia jepli | reverse complement strand
TTATGCCTTTTATCTTTCGTTTTAAAGTAGTAATCTATTTTTGAAGGAGCCTGTATACACTACAAATCACGGGGAGGTGAGTAAGTGCATGGTTTCACTACATGACCTCGCATTTTTATATGTGTAGCTTGGCTTTTCAAGAACAACTAACTGTGACATAGAGCACGTAAACTTATCTTTGCATAAGCGTCTCGTTTATAAAGAGCCTTGCAGTCAATGTACAGTTCTTCTTCAATCAAATAGATAGGAGGTACCTACCATGCTAAAAATAGTTTATCCGAATTGCTGCGGAATTGACGTTCACAAGACCTTTGTTGTTGCTGTCATCGCAATTACGGATGATCAAGGGATTACCCAATACTATCGCCGTCGGTTTTCCACCTTCACCAATCAATTGAAAGAACTAAAAAAGTGGCTGGATTACTATTCCTGCTTTCACGTTTGTATGGAATCTACCGGTAAATACTGGATCCCTGTCTACAATATCCTCGAATCAGACCATGACATTTGCTTGGCCCACCCAAAATATGTCAAGGCGATTCGTGGGAAAAAAACAGATAAAAAGGACGCCCAATGGATTGCCGATTTATACAAACACGATCTAGTTGCTGGAAGTTTTATTCCGCCAGCGAAAATACGTCAACTACGTGATCTTTTTCGTTATTACAATAAGCTAACCTCTATTCAAACGAGTGAAAAGAATCGGTTTCAAAATTCGTTGACTTGGTCAAATATCCAAATTGCTAGTGTTGTTTCCGATGTTTTCGGAAAAAGCGCTCAAAAGATTATCAAGAGCGTCCTAGATGACCCAAGTCAGATGCCAGATATCGAAACCCTTGTTCACAAAAGTATGATCCAAAAAGTTGACCGTTTGAAACTTTCTATAGAAGGTGAAATTAGTGACGAACAAGCTGAGAAAATCCGTGTAATCAAAGCCCATTATGATGCCATTGTTCTTTGTAAAAATGATCTAGAACAGCTTATTAAAGAACTGGCGCAAGAATATCAATCCCAAATCAAATTGATTCAGACGGTTCCCGGATT
>NZ_JBFEGN010000207.1:0-1090 GCF_047228825.1 Siminovitchia jepli | reverse complement strand
CCGGAGTAACTGCCGGTGCGTTGACGGTACCTGACCAGAAAGCCACGGCTAACTACGTGCCAGCAGCCGCGGTAATACGTAGGTGGCAAGCGTTGTCCGGAATTATTGGGCGTAAAGCGCGCGCAGGCGGCTTCTTAAGTCTGATGTGAAAGCCCACGGCTCAACCGTGGAGGGTCATTGGAAACTGGGAGGCTTGAGTGCAGAAGAGAAGAGCGGAATTCCACGTGTAGCGGTGAAATGCGTAGAGATGTGGAGGAACACCAGTGGCGAAGGCGGCTCTTTGGTCTGTAACTGACGCTGAGGCGCGAAAGCGTGGGGAGCGAACAGGATTAGATACCCTGGTAGTCCACGCCGTAAACGATGAGTGCTAAGTGTTAGGGGGTTTCCGCCCCTTAGTGCTGCAGCAAACGCATTAAGCACTCCGCCTGGGGAGTACGGCCGCAAGGCTGAAACTCAAAGGAATTGACGGGGGCCCGCACAAGCGGTGGAGCATGTGGTTTAATTCGAAGCAACGCGAAGAACCTTACCAGGTCTTGACATCCCAATGGCCGCTTTAGAGATAGAGCCTTCCCTTCGGGGACATTGGTGACAGGTGGTGCATGGTTGTCGTCAGCTCGTGTCGTGAGATGTTGGGTTAAGTCCCGCAACGAGCGCAACCCTTGATCTTAGTTGCCAGCATTGAGTTGGGCACTCTAAGGTGACTGCCGGTGACAAACCGGAGGAAGGTGGGGATGACGTCAAATCATCATGCCCCTTATGACCTGGGCTACACACGTGCTACAATGGATGGTACAAAGGGCAGCGAGACCGCAAGGTGGAGCGAATCCCATAAAACCATTCTCAGTTCGGATTGCAGGCTGCAACTCGCCTGCATGAAGCCGGAATCGCTAGTAATCGCGGATCAGCATGCCGCGGTGAATACGTTCCCGGGCCTTGTACACACCGCCCGTCACACCACGAGAGTTTGTAACACCCGAAGTCGGTGGCCTAACCGCAAGGAGGGAACCGCCGAAGGTGGGACAGATGATTGGGGTGAAGTCGTAACAAGGTAGCCGTATCGGAAGGTGCGGCTGGATCACCTCCTTTCTAA
>NZ_JBFEGN010000206.1:0-1102 GCF_047228825.1 Siminovitchia jepli | reverse complement strand
CATTGTCACCGCCCTCTGAAAGCGTGCTTTCTTTTTGTGGGTATATACGAAAAAAGGGAACATCGCAAAAAGCTTATGTTATAAAGGTATTTCTTTTTTACGGATTTTAACCTCAACTTCTTTTTCACAGTAATGAATAAAACTCTACGACATTTTCAACGAGTTCCTTATGATATTTTCTCACCGTTTGTCGATACTGTCGGATCCCCAACCATTTCGATAGTCAATGCGCCTTCGCGGTACATCACTCGGAATGTTTCCTTCAACAAACGGATCATGTGACAGGAAATGATGCTATTCCTGGATGTTTTTCACAGCATTTTCCAGGTTGCACAGTTCAGGGATATAAAGCATATAGGACGTTTCCATTTCAGCGGCGAACTCATTTATTGATGGCCATTCGACCCAGCGGTCCATTTTCATCAATGATGTCCTGTATATCATAGACAGAGATGGGAAACATGGGAAAACCAAAAGCATATGGCGTGATTTCATACAATTGAAAATAGATGACAAGTGATTTGTCCGCAATGTAACAGTCCTGATCCGGCCGAATGCGCACCGGGCCGTTAAGAAGTTGAATATTGCGCCGCTGTATTTGTGTTCGAATCATGGCGGAGAGTCTTTCGACATAATCACTTCCAGTTTTAAACAAATCTTTAAGCGTACAAAGCTTTCCTTCTTTTAGATCAAACGTCAACGACTTGATATACGTCATTCCATGGGCGGCGTGGTAATGGTAAGTATAATTGGATAATGACAAGCTGAGAACGCGGCGTTGATTGTTTTTGATTTCATAAGCCCCCATCATTTCTTCAACGGGAGACGGCAGATTTCCCGTTTGCTGATGAATGAGCTGCTCTGTTTGATGAGTGATGGTTCGATTAATCATCTTTTCCAAATCCTGATTTTGCATCCCAGTAACTCTCGGATAAAAGACGGTTTGCTGAGGTCCAAAATCAACTTTAACGGTTTGGACGTTTACCGGAAAGGCGTTCAACATGGCATACAACTCCAGCGCTTTTTAACTCCAAATTAAGCCCCACGCTATGCGTGGGAGAACAGAAACGGAAGTACCTTTACGTATGATAAAAAGTCCTCC
>NZ_JBFEGN010000205.1:0-1109 GCF_047228825.1 Siminovitchia jepli | reverse complement strand
AGCCGTAAAAATATACTTCGACGTTGATCCATTTTCATCCTGCTGATGGTGCCGCGGAAGCGGCATGAACGTCTAACATGTAATCTATTAATTAAATCCTTTACTCCTTGTTTTTCTTTGTTTTGGTTGATAATTGGGCCTTTACTATATGTTTCTAGGCTTCCAAGTGAAATATTAGCTTGAACGGATAAATCTCCTACAATCCCTTGTTTTCTACGCTCTTCAGGCACTAACACCAATCCTGATTTAATAGAGTCCCTTAGACTTTTAAAATTCATTTCTTTTCCTTCAAGGATAACTGTTCCTGAGTCTTTTTTATCTACACCAAGTAGCGTACGAATCATTTCAGTTCTTCCAGCACCGACTAATCCCGAAATCCCTAATATTTCACCCTCCCTAACTGTAAAGCTGACGTTATTTACTACACCCTTTTTTGAAAGGCCTTGGACCTTTAACAACTCAGGACCAATAGATCGCTCCGTTTTATGATCCTTGTTAAGAAAATCACTAAATTCTCTATTGACCATCATTTTGATAAGTTCATCTTTTGTTACATCACAAGTATTTTTGGTTGCTACGGATTTTCCATCTCGTAATACGGTTATTTCATCCGATATCTTAAATAGTTCATCAAAATGGTGTGATATATAGATGATTGTCATTCCATGTTTTTTTAAATGGATTATATACTCTAATAGTTGTTCAATCTCATGGTGACCCAACCTGGCTGTAGGTTCGTCCAGGATTAAAATTTTTGCATTTTGTGAAAGACTTTTTGCGATAACCACCATTTGTTGATCTGAGACACTTAACTCCACTACCCTTGTTTTAGGATTTAGATTAATATTTAACTTTTTTAACAATTGATCTGCATTTTTATTTAAAACAGCTTGATTTACAATCGATGTTCCATACCATTTGGGCTCTCTGCCGAGAAAAATATTTTCTGCTACTGTGAATTCTTGCACTAAAGATAACTCTTGTGGAACAAGGGCAATGCCAAGCGACTGGGAATGAGAATAACTATTGATATTAATCCCAAATTACGAAAGTAAATTTGCCGAAAACTAATTCAGCGCTCTTTTGGGAACAATTTACAAATCTGGGTA
>NZ_JBFEGN010000204.1:0-1128 GCF_047228825.1 Siminovitchia jepli | reverse complement strand
TCATTGTCACCGCCCTCTGAAAGCGTGCTTTCTTTTTGTGGGTATATACGAAAAAAGGGAACATCGCAAAAAGCTTCATTAAGAAAAGACTTGACAATATTACACCAGAAATAATCCAAAAATATCTGACCCAATAGAACTTCACCCTTGAAATGGGCATTGAAAATATAAGATTAAAAGCATTGGCTTGATGTTCCACATTTGCAAGATAGGAAGTCAATACCGTGACAAATAAATGGATCATCACGAAATTACTATAATAGGTTACCATCCACATGGAACCCCATATACTGTAACTTTTCCCTTGATAAACATCCTGCTGAATGTTTTGAAAATTGAGTATCAATAAAAGGGTAACTCCTGCAAGAAGGATGAAAGGAAACAATATGACAATTCCCCAAAACATCGAACGTTGTACTTTTATTAAATCGGAATAAAAAATTGGACCCATTATAAATGATGCTCCTTTCCGGTAAGACCAAGGAAAATATCTTCCAAAGATTTCTTAACACCTTCCAAACGTGATACAAAAAAACCATTTTCGACTAGTACCTTATTTGCCTCACCAGCTATTTGCGAACTTGATTCCCTTATATATAAAATATCTTGATCTGTATAAAAGGAAGCTTTTATTCCCGATTGTTCTAAACACTTAATTGCTTGGAGAGGATTATCGACTTTAATTCTTATCTTTGTTTCACTTTCCTTACGTAGTGCATTAATTGAATCTTGAAATAAAATATTTCCTTTGTGGATGATACCTACTTGTGTAGCTATTAGCTCAATTTCGCTTAAGAGGTGACTGGATAACAAAATGGTCATTTCATATTTTTTTGGCATCTCTTTAATGAATTCACGAATTTCTTGAATTCCAGCGGGGTCAAGTCCATTGGTCGGCTCATCTAAAATTAAAAGTTGCGGATCATTCAAAAGTGCTGTAGCAATCCCTAATCGTTGCTTCATACCTAAAGAATAATTCTTTACCTTTTTATCTTTAACATTGCTTAATCCCACAAGCCGTAATACTTCATCAACACGTTTTTTATTATTTACTCAACTTTCGCACCAACAAAATAAGTGCTAATTGTTGGCTGTACTGGATCTAGAGGCGATCAATTATGTTGCTTG
>NZ_JBFEGN010000203.1:0-1142 GCF_047228825.1 Siminovitchia jepli | reverse complement strand
CCGAATAATTTCTTGTTCGGTAAGGCTACAGTCAGTACTGAGGATGGCAAGCCATTCACTTCGCTTGTTTCTGTTTCGGATGAAAACTACCTTTACAGGTGTCCCATTAGCCATTACCGTATGGATGGAGCGAAGAATTCCTTTCTTTGCCTGTACCGGCTGGGCCAGGCGATAGAGCTGCTTTAAGGAAACAGGATTTCCATTTACTATATAGCGCTGTTTTGTTTCTTTAACCATGCCAATCACATCCAATCCCTGTTCTACAATGGCTTGGACAAGTGGCGGTAGGGTAAACCAGGAATCCATAAGAACATAGGTCGCCTCTATTCCACTGGCTAATGCACGTTTAATCATATCTGGTACCTGGTCAGGCGCTGATTGTAAGGCATTCTCCCGGCGTTTGTACCCGCAGGTGCGTTTGTCAACTTGCGAAGAAATTCCGTTGATCTGGGCTTTCTTCGAACTGAGTAGGGAAAAATCGACTGGCATAAATGTACAACCATCGGACCAGCCCAAAGTCAGCATGCGAAAGCCTTTGTAAAACCGCATTTTCAGAGAAGCATGATCAAAACATCGGGCCAACAGTTCAACCTTTTTACTGCGATTGCGGTCATAGGCAGAGTCATCCAAAATGAATACTTTAGGGCGTCGATCATTCGTCAGGCGATTAACCTTTTGAATCGTATGAGCACTTAAAAGCAGTAGAAAACGGCGCCAATTAAACGTTGACTGATTTAAGAAACGGTAAACCGCATCTTTGGCTGGATATTTATCAGCTTTCTTTGAGTCAAGAAGAGAAAACCAGTTTCTATGCTGAAAAATCAAACAGAACACAAGTTGAAATAAGTAAGAGCAACTGAAACCAAAGGATTTTTTAATACCTGCCTGACGCAAATGCTTATTCATTTTAAGCTCAGAAAAAACAGAATCAACTTCTTTTGGCAATTGATTATATCGGCTATTTTGGTCTATCATAGTAAGGGACACCTCTTCTGTGGTAGTGATTTGTGGACAATCTCACTATACCAGAGATTGAGGTGTTTTTTCATTTATTACCAAGGCTGTCAAGCAACATAATTGATCGCCTCTAGATCCAGTACAGCCAACAATTAGCACTTATTTTGTTGGTGCGAAAGTTGAGT
>NZ_JBFEGN010000202.1:0-1143 GCF_047228825.1 Siminovitchia jepli | reverse complement strand
GATGAGGCTGCGAAATTAATAATGGACTTCTTTAAAAAGAAAGCAAAGGTAACTCCCGGAATCATTGCGGGACTGCATACTTTTGGTTCAAGAATCAATTTTAATCCGCATGTCCATATGTTAGTGACAATGGGTGGTTTGACAAAAAAAGGAGAATGGAAACAGTATGATTTTTTGCCATTTGCCATGCTTCGCAAGCAATGGCAGACGGTTGTATTAAAATTAATCCGGAAAGGAGTGACGGAGAAGGAAAAGAAGCGAATCCAGCCAAGACTTCAAAAGGCGTTCACCAAAAATGGGGAAGGCTTCTATGTGTATGCCCCAAAACAGAGGGGAAAGGTAAAGGAGCAGCTTCGTTATATTGGCCGTTATATACGTCGACCAGCGATTGGAATCAATCGGATCGAGGCATATGATGGCCAGTTCGTTACTTTTAAGTACAACGATAAAACAGATGGGAAAGAAAAGACGGAAACAGTGAGCGTGGAGGAGTTCATTTCACGTTTAATTCGTCATATACCGGATGAGCAGTTTAAAACCATTCGTCATTATGGCATGTATTCCAGACGGACGAAGAACTTATGCAAAAAGATATTAAGTGCCTGGCAGCAGGAGGTAAAGCGGTGGGTAGTAAAAGTAAAAAAGACCCTGCGCCGCCGGACATGGCGTGAGAGAATTGTAGCCAGCGGCAGAAAAGATCCCCTCGTCTGTCCAAGGTGTGAGTGTTACTATGAATACAAGGGGGAAGTCTGTCTTGAAAATGGGAAGCTAGAAATTAAGGTAGCCTTGTGCCCCACAACAAGAGCGTATTTAGAAAGGGTGATTAACGATCTCACCAGTATCCAAGCACCGCAAAAAAGGAAAGAAAAAGAAGAAAAACTTAAGCTTAAACCAGTCCAGGAAACAGAGCGTCAGCTATGTTTGTTTGACGTGCCATGAAAAAGAAAAAATCCCTTTAAGTGTGGTCAGGGATTTTGATCTGATGGATAACGGTGATCCAACAGTTCCGCCTATGTTTTCATGCGAACAATGTGGAGGAGAAATGTATCCGGAGTATTATAAAGGAGTCCATGGCATGGAGTACAAATTATCGGATATCCTCTAAACAAAAAAGGACCGGGCCGCTTTTTGCCCGGTTTTTCT
>NZ_JBFEGN010000201.1:0-1174 GCF_047228825.1 Siminovitchia jepli | reverse complement strand
TTATTATCTATTTTCACATGATAATCGGGCTGGACAACGGTCTTCGCCCAGCTCGCAATCTCGTATGGTGAATGAGGCAGGGGAATTAATGCAAATTTTTCTTCTTCTAAGAATGCTTCCTGCCTGTTCCCTTTTCTCTTTTGGAAAGATTTTGTATTCACCACATCTAATTTCTCTCTAATCGCTTTGTTTAGCTCAGCCAAAGAAAAGAACTTCTCATTACGAAGAGAAGCGATAATCCAAGTCGATATATGGCCAACATTCCCTTCTACACTTGGCTTGTCCTTGGGCCGGCGTACACGTGCTGGGATAATAGTAGTCTGGTAATATTCAGCCATTTCCTGATAGCTCTGATTAATAATTGGATCGATACGGGAAGACTTGGTCACTCCAGTCTTCAAGTTATCCGGTACAATAACCCTTGTGACTCCCCCATAAAATTCAAAAGCATGGATATGAGCCGTAATCCAACTCTCTATATCCATGGATAAAAATCCTTCTACATATGCATATTGACTACATGGCAATGCAGAAACAAAAATATAAACAGGAATTTCTTCTCCTGTTAGATTGTTTGTAAGATGCATCGTTTGACCTGCCCAGTCCACTTCCATTTGTTCTCCAGGTTTTCTTTTGATGCGCATGGTTGCTTTGGTTTTCCTGGCATAATCAGTGTAAAATCTACAAAACTGGCGATAACTGTACGGAATTTCATCATTTGCCCTGCTCTGTAAAGAATATTCGTCCCATAAAAGAGAAAGTGTTACCCCCGTTTTAGCCAATTCTTTATGAATATACTCACAATCAGGCTTTCGTCGATGGTCTGAAGGAACCTTTTTCTCAGGAAATAAAATCATTTGTAAATCTAAATCTGTCACGTCATCTTCGATTGGCCACTGAATTTTCTTCTCTTCCGCTCGCCGAATTACTTCTCTAATCGTGTTCCTTGAATGACCACAGCTTGAAGCTATCCCCCTTTGTGTGACTTCCTGCGAGTGAAGCCTTAAAATTTCCCGATACTTAATCACAAAAAAACCCCCTATAAATGAATTTGCACGTATGTGCTCCTTCATTATATAGGAGGGTGGGTCAGCTATGTCTTAGGTGGATCAATTTCATGGCAGAGGTGGATCAAAAAGATGGCACAACTGGGTCAATTGCATGGCTGTAATCA
>NZ_JBFEGN010000200.1:0-1188 GCF_047228825.1 Siminovitchia jepli | reverse complement strand
ATCTTTTTTGGGTATTATACCTGATTTCACCAGCTTTTGGATGCATTTTAGCTAAATTTTGTCACGGATTAAGGTAATATATTTAATGAGCTGTCGGCTATCCAAAAAATAGCGGTATTGCAAGTAGGGTTGCACTCTAAAAATAAACAATTACAAAAATTTTTGGTTCAAGTTGCTGGCGATGAGTCCGAAGATAAATATGTAAGGAATATCGCACGAGGTATTTTAGATTCGAATTTAGAAAAGAATTGTCTTAAAACATTAGAGACTATCAAGAAAAGATTTTTTAATCAAGAAGAAGCAGAACAAATAACTGATTTAGCCCTTTTGGGGTTTACCGGTAATAAAGAAGCCCTATCATTTCTGCAAAGTATTAAAACAAATAGTAAAATTGTAGATGAACAAAGGAATATAGCAATCTTGCAAATCAAAAAAGGTTTATCCTATATCATTTCATTGTATAAGAGTAATGACCATCGTTTTTCAGTAAGGGGATTAAGAGAAGCCTTATACGCTTCTGTAAAATCGGATTTAGTAAAGGAAGTAATATTAAATGATTTGTTCGCCGACGATTCAGAAACTCTAATGGATACTACGACAATTATTCGATATGATCCTAATTTTGATTATAATTTAATAACAATTAAAGAAATAAACAGGTTATTTGAGATTATTCAGTCGGATTATCCTAGTGAAATTAAGGAAAACTGTGTTGCTATTCTGGCCAAATTTAAAGCAGACAGAACTATAAAAGACAGGCTGTATGATATTTATATTAATAAGAGATACCTTTATAAAAATAATTTAATGAATAAGCTCAAATATATGGATGTAAAAAACATCTTAAAAGAAGTAGTTGAGAAATAGTATTATTCGGCAATTTTAAAAGGGAAAGTCGGTAAAAGGCAGCCGAAATGAATTTGCCATCCTGAATGTTGGTAAGAAAAGAAAATATCTCTACCTATTTACAAAGGCTATCCCTTGAGAAAATAAAGGTAACACTATTTATCAATAAAAATAAAACAAAAGACACCAAATTTTCTTCGCTTGGTGTCTTTTGATGTGTAAAATTTGCAGGTAAGCGGCAATCCAAATTCTAAAAAGGATTAACTAGGGTCTACTGAATAACAAAAAAATGTTGTTTTAACAAGGTTTTTTACCTTTTTTGTCGAAGTTATATGCAAGGGT